>DASYLM010000115.1:0-3059 GCA_036009565.1 Pseudonocardia sp.
GTCGCTGATGTAGCCCTGCCGGCAGCCGTTGCGGTACTGCTGCTCGCCGCTGGTCATCGGCCGGTAGTGCCGGTGGTGGTGCGCCGCGGTGTGGAGGGTGTGCCCGGCTTCGGAGTGCGCCCCGTGGGCGGTCGCCGCGACGGCGACGGCCGGGGAGAGCACCGAGGCGCCAAGTGCCGCGCCGGTGACGGCAACGGTGCTGAGCGCGCGGGACTGGCTGGTGGGAGCGCGGTGTCGTGGCATTGGATCCGACCTACTTCCGTCGGGGGTCTGCAACGTCCGTCTGGGTCGTCCTCGTGCTGTCGGGGGGTTGCACGGCGCGGCGTTGGGGGCCGCCTGACGAGGTGCGGGTACCCGGACGGCGCCGAAATCAGGCGCAGATGTGAGGCAGCTCACACTCGCCGCCGTGACGCTGGGTGTAACGCGCGTCAGCAATCGGCGGATGTGGTCGTCACCGAGACCAACGTCAGTCCGGAATTTTTCGCCGAGAACCAGACCCACGTTGCCCTCGACGCAGACCATCCTCACGTCGGCAGCCCGATTCAATCGGCCGGTCACCGACTGTGACCGCCATGTATCGGCCCGCTCGTCTGCCTTGCGATGACACCACCTGGCCACCGCTCGCTACGGCCGGAGTTGTTCAGCACCCTCCTAGTCGGTGGTGACCGCGTCCGCGTTCACCGAACGGCGCAGCCCCCAGGCGTGCAACCGCGGGTAGCCCTCGTCGACCAGCGGACGCCGCAGCCGCAGCTGGAACCGGGGGTCCCCGTCCAGCGCGGTGGCCAGCTCGTGGTCCACCAGCACCCGCCCCGGCCGGGCGTGCCTACACAGCCGGGTCGCGGTGTCGACCACCTCGCCGTAGATGTCGCCGAACCGGGTCAGGGTGCGGCCGATGGCCAGTCCGGTGCGCAGCTCGGGTAGCCCGGACGCCTCCACGGTGCGCTCGATCAGGTCCAGGCCGAGCTCGGCGGCGTCCTCCGGGCGGTCGGCGACGAACAGCACGGCGTCCCCCACGGTCTTGACGATGCGGCCCCGGTGGTCGGCGACCACGTTGGCGGCGATGCCGTGGAACAGCTCCACCAGCTCGATCAGCTGGCTGGGGCTGAGCCGCCGGGACATCCGGGTGAACCCGACCAGGTCGGAGGAGCCGACCACCAGGGTCCGGATCTCCGCCTCGTCGGGCGCGGTGGCCAGCAACCGCCCGGCCGCGACCGCGAGGTGGCGGCGCCAGACATAGCTCTGCAGGCTTTCCAACGCGGTCAGCACCTTGCCGAGGTCGACCGGCCAGTCCTCGCCGCGCAGCTCGCGGGCGCGCAGGTTCGTGTAGAGCATCTCCACCTGCCAGGTGGCCAGCCCGGCCATCGCCTGGGCCATCGACCGGATCACCGCGTCCTGCAGGTCGGTCGACACCAACCCGGTGCCGCGTAGCTTCTCGAGCTGTCCGATCGCGGCCAGGTCGGTCTCGGTGAACACCACGTCGTCGTCGCCGACATCGGCGAAGCCCATGGAACGCCACAGCTGGCGGGCGCGCGCGTCCTCGATGCCGGTCAGTGCCTGCACGTCACGGCTGGCATATCGGCGCGGGGCATTCAGCACCGCCTCCTCGACCCGCCGCTCGACCGCGCCGCTCGGCTCGCCGGAGGCGAGTTCCACGCCGAGGTCGGACGCGTGGAGCTCGGTTCCGGCCTTGGGAGCGGACCGCTCCGGGACGAGCCTGCGCAGTGCGGCGCGCCAGCTGCCACCTTCCTCGCTGGATGACATGCCGACCTCCCCTCGCCACCAGGCGTCACCTACAAGTGTGCCGTCCGGGTCCCCGCGGTGACGTTGTCAGTACCGTGCGCCGCGCGCAAACCTGGCTCGTGGGTCCGGCCTCGATCGTGATGAGCCCGGCATGCCGGGCCCGGGGCCGGCTAAGCTGGAGTCACTCTCGGGAGGAGGCGGCGCGATGCGGGACAGGGCGCGGATGCCGTCGAGGCGCGGCGCGCGGATGCCGTCGAGGCGGGGCGCCGGCAAGCTCGAGTCCGAGGTGCTCGCGGCGCTCTGGGCGGCCAGCGGCCCGCTCACCACGGCGGAGGTCCAGCTGGCGGTGGACGCCGAGCTCGCCTACAACACCGTGCAGACCATCCTGTCCAGGTTGTACGACAAGGGTCTGGTCGGTCGCTCCGCCGAGGGCCGCAGACACCTCTACCGCCCGATCAAGGGCGCCGAGGAGTTGGCCGCCGAGCAGATGCAGGCGCTGCTGCACCGCGGCCCGGACAGACAGAGCGTGCTGCAGCGGTTCGCCACCTCGCTGTCCGAGGAGGACGCCGAGGCGCTGCGGGCGATGCTCAAGCTGAGGCGGCGCCCGCGGTGACCGTGAGCGTGTACGTGCCGGTGGCGCTGTCCGTGCTGGTGGCTGTGATCAGCCGGGTGATGGTGGCGCGACTGTCACCCACGCGCGGAACTGTGATCACCGTGGTCGGCGCGGCCGTGCTCTGCGCCGCCGGCACCACCTGGGCGCTGGTGCTGCTGGCGCTGACCCTGCTCGGGTTCACCCCGCTCGCCGTGGCCGAGGCCACCGAGCGGGGTGTCGTACTGGTGCAGCCGGTGCCCGGTGTGGTCGGTGCGCTGGCCGCCGTGGCGCTGGTCTTCGGGCTGGCGCGGGTGGTCCGGGTGGCGCGGACCCGGTGGGCGACCCGCCGGGAGCTGCGTGAGCTGTGCCGATCCTGCGTCCCCGGCGAACTGGCGGTGGTGCCGGTCGCGGAGCCGCACGCCTTCGCCGTACCGGGCCGGCCGGGCCGGGTGCTGGTCACCCAGGGCCTGCTCGCGCTGTTGGACGGTAAGGAACGGCGGGTGGTGCTGGCACACGAGCGGGCCCACCTGGCCGGTCGGCACAGTGGCCTGCGGGCCGCTGCCGAGGTGTGCGCGGCGATCAACCCGATGCTGGTGCTGGTGCGCGAGGCGGTCGCGTTCCTGGTCGAGCGCAACGCGGACGAGCATGCCGCCACCGTCAGTGGCAGCCGGGAGGTCACCGCCAGGGCGCTGGCCAAGGCGGCGCTGGCCGAGTCCAACGGGTCGAG
>DASYLM010000116.1:0-1658 GCA_036009565.1 Pseudonocardia sp.
GCTCTGCCGGATGGTCACCTCGCCGGCGCGGGCAGATTGGATGCCGGTCAGAGCGCGGCCGTCGCCGCGCTGGCTGGGAACCGGCGACTGCTGGTGGTGGAGGGTGCTGCCGGCGCCGGTAAGACCACCACCCTCGCCGCCGCCCGAGCTGTCCTGGACCGGCAGGGACACGGTCTGATAGTGGTGACGCCGACGTTGAAGGCGGCCAAGGTCGCCGCCGCCGAGGTCGGCGCAGCAGGCGGATCCGCTGCGTGGTTGGCGTTCCAGCACGGCTGGCGATGGGGCGCCGACGGCGTCTGGACCCGGCTCGCCGTCGGCGAGACAGATGCAGTCACCGGCAGGGCCTACAGCGGGCCGGCCGAGAAGGCACGGCTAGAGGCCGGGGACCTGCTCGTGATCGACGAGACCGGGATGCTCGACCAGGACACCGCCCGGGCCCTGCTCACCGTTGCCGACGAGTGCCAGGTCCGGGTCGCGCTGATCGGCGATCGGCACCAGCTCGCGGCGGTCGGCCGCGGGGGAGTGCTGGACCTAGCTGCCACTCAGGTCGAGCCGGCCGCGCATTTGACGCTGGCGGGCGTGCGCCGCTTCATCCGCACCGACAGGACCGGCCGGGCGGCACCGGACCTCGAGTACGCGGACCTGACCCTGGACATGCGCACGGGCGAGGACCCCGGGGCGGTATTCGATGCCCTGGCCGCGCGAGACCAGATCCAGCTGCACCACGACGGGGCCGCGCTGCAGGCGTCGCTGGCCAAGGCTGCCGTCGCGTCCTTCCGTGGGGGGGAAGCGGTCGCGGTGGTGGCGGACACCCGGGAGCAGACCGCCTCGCTCAACGCGGCCATCCGGGACCAGTTGGTCGCCGACCAGCTCGTCGACGACAGCCGCGTGGTCACCACCCTGGCCGGGCAGCGGATCGGTGCGGGCGACCGGATCGCCACCCGCCGCAACGACCCCGACCTGGAGGTCGCCAACCGGGACACCTGGACTGTCATCGCCGTCGACCAGCGCGGGGGTCTCTCGGTCACCCCGGCCCACGTCACCCCTCCCACCGTCGCGGTTCACGGTGACGTCACCCCAGCCGTGGCCAGGGAGCGGGCGTTGCCGGCCGACTACGTCGCGAGGTACGTGGAACTGGGCTACGCCAGCACCGCGCACGGCGTCCAGGGGGACACCGTCAGCAACGCGCACGTGGTGGTGGGGGAGCACACCGGTGCCGCGGCGGCCTACGTCGGGATGACCCGCGGCCGCTGGTCGAACACCGCCCACCTGATCGCCGAGGACCTCACCGACGCGCGGGAGCAGTGGATCACGGTGTTTACCCGTGACCGGGCCGACCTCGGCCCCGCGCACGCCGGCCGGCTCGCCGCCGCCGAGGCGGCCCGCTACGCCCAAGGGCAATCCGCCGAGCGGGCGCCGACCGAGGTGGGCGGCGGCATCCGCCCACCGGCGCCGGAGACGTACCGGGCGCCGCGCTGCGCCGCCGGTGCGCAGGTCCGACGGTGACCTGCGGAGGCCCTCCCGAGCACCGGGTTCCCGGCGGTGCTGTCACCAACGACCCGATGGCAGCGCCTGCTGGAGTTGAGAGGCCAACCACAGCCGACCAGTTCCGGAGGCAGCCATGCCCGACCACCCCGCCAGCAGCGAGCTCGAGCTGC
>DASYLM010000117.1:0-6524 GCA_036009565.1 Pseudonocardia sp.
TGACCGCGCTGAACTGCAACGGCAACCCGCTGCACCCGGACCCGGAGGTCCGGGACCGGCACGCGCGCGACGTGCACGACGCGATCGAGCTCGGCGCGCTGCTGGGGGTCCGGCGGGTGGTCACCATGTCCGGGCTCCCGGGCAGCGACGCAGGTGCCCGGCTGCCCTCCTGGACGGTGCTGCCCTGGGACAGCGCGTACCTCGACGCCCGGGAGCACCAGTGGGCGGACGTCGCCCTCCCGTACTGGCGGGACGTGCAGGCCCGGGCTGCCGATGCCGACGTGCGGGTCTGCATCGAAATGCACCCGCACAACGTCGTCTACAACCCCGCCACGATGCTGCGGCTGGCCGAGCAGATCGGCGCCACCCACGTGGGGGCGGAGATGGACCCCAGCCACCTGTTCTGGCAGGGCATTGACCTGGTCGCGGCGATCGGGGCGCTCGGCGACCTGGTCTACAACGCCGCCGCCAAGGACACCCGGATCAACCCCGCCGCGCTGGTCAACGGCGTGCTGGACGACCGGCACGGCCGGGTGCGCGCCGACGAGCCGGGCGCGGTGTCGCTCGGCGGGCGCTTCACACTGTCGCGCTGGCCGGAGAACTCGTCGTGGGACTTCGTCGCGGTCGGCCGCGGCCACGACACCGCGTTCTGGACCCGGTTCCTCGCCGCGCTGCGGGCGGTGGACGAGGACATGGCGGTGAACATCGAGCACGAGGACGCCGAGCTGGGCCAGTTCGAGGGGCTCGAGTTCGCCGCCCGCACCCTGCTGGACGCCTCCCGCGCACTCGAAGGGGCCCCCGCGTGAGCACCGCACAGACAGGGAACAGCGAGCCGCTGCGGATCGGGATCCTGGGCGCCGCCCGGATCACCGACCTCGCGCTGGTCGGCCCCGCGCACACCACCGGTGACCGGCTGGTCGCGGTGGCGGCCCGATCCCGCTCCCGGGCCGAGGCGTTCGCGACCGAGCACGGGGTGGAGCGGGTTCTGGAGGACTACGCCGCCGTGCTGGCCGACGATGAGGTCGAGCTGGTCTACAACCCGCTGGCGAACTCGCTGCACGGGCCGTGGAACACCGCCGCCGCGCTGGCCGGCAAGCACGTGCTGAGCGAGAAGCCGTTCGCCGCCAACGCCGAGGAGGCCCGATCGACCGCCGCGACCGCGCTGGCCGCCGGGGTCACCGTGATCGAGGGCTTCCACTACCTGCACCACCCGCTGATGCAACGGGTGCACGAGCTGCTGGACGGCGGCGAGCTGGGTGACCTGCGTGAGGTCGAGGCGCACATCACCATGCCGGCCCCGCCGGCGGACGACCCGCGCTGGTCGTTCGAGCTGGCCGGCGGCGCGGTGATGGACCTGGGTTGCTACGGGCTGCACGCGCACCGCTCGCTCGCGCCGTGGGGCGGCGGCGAGCCCCGGGTCGTCGGCGCGCGCGGCGCGGAGCGCTACAGCGGGGTGGACGAGTGGGTCGAGGCCGACCTGGAGTTCCCCGGCGGGGCGAGCGGGTTCGTCCGGTGCTCGATGAACGCGCGGTGGCGGGTCACCCTGCGGGTGGTCGGCTCGCTGGGCGAGGTCACCGTCGCCAACTTCGTACTGCCGCACAAGGACGACCGGCTGGTGGTCCGCACCGGCTCGGGACCGGCGTCGACCGGGCCCACCGAGCGCACCGAGCGGCTGGGCACCCGCTCGTCGTACACGTACCAGCTCGAAGCCGTCCGGGCCCACCTGCGCGAGGGCGCCCCGCTGGCCCTGGACGTGCACGACGCGGTGGCCACCGCCGAGCTGATCGACTCCGTATACCTGGCGGCCGGTCTGCCGGTGCGGCCTGCCCACGCCCTCGCGGCACACCACGACTCGTGAGTGGCGAGTTGGGTCCTGACCCAACTCGCCAGTCACGGGTCCGACGAAGGAGGACCTTCCATGCGTCTGGGACTGATCGGGCTCGGCCGGATCGGCGCATTCCACGCGCGCACGCTGTCCGAGCTGGCTGTCGTCGACTCGCTGGTGGTGACCGACGCGGTGCCGGAGACCACCGCGCGGGTCGCGGCTGAGATCGGGTCGCGAGTCAGCACGGAGGTTGCCGACTCACCGGCGAAGCTGCTCGCCGCCGGGGTGGACGGCGTGCTCATCGCGGCCGCCACCAATGCCCACCCGGAGCTGCTGCTGGCCGCCGTCGACGCCGGGCTGCCGGTGTTCTGCGAGAAGCCGATCGCCGGTGACATCAACGACGCGGTCGAGCTGACCCGCCGGATCGCCGGCCGCGACGAGCGGGTGCAGATCGGCTACCCGCGCCGCTTCGACGCCGGTTACGCCGCCGCCCGGGCCGCCGTGGCCAGCGGCGAGCTGGGCTGGCTGCACACCGTGCGGGCCACCACGCTGGACCCGGCGCCGCCGCCGCCGGCGTACGTCGCGGTGTCCGGCGGGATCTTCCGGGACTGCTCGGTGCACGACTTCGACGCCGTCCGCTGGGTCACCGGGCGGGAGGTCGCCGAGGTGTACGCGGTCGGCGGCAACCGGGGTGACGACCGCGAGTCGGCGACGTTTGCCGAGTTCGGCGACGTGGACACGGCCGCGACGACGCTGACCCTGGACGACGGCACGCTGGCGCTGGTGTCCAACACCCGCTACAACCCGCGCGGCTACGACGTGCGGCTGGAGCTGCACGGCTCGCGCGACAGCATCGCGGTCGGGCTGGACGACGGCCTGCCGCTGCGCTCGGTCGAACCCGGTGTGGCGTTCCCGGCCGGGCCGCCGCACAGCTTCTTCATGGACCGGTTGGCGCCGGCGTTCCGCGCCGAGCTGGCCGCGTTCACGGCACTGGTGGCCGGCGAGCAGCCGTCGCCGTGCACCGTCACCGACGCCATGGAGGCCGGCTGGATCGCCGAGGCCGCCACCCTGTCCCGACTCGAGCACCGCCCGGTGCGTCTCTCGGAGGTTCGTTCATGACTGCGAAGGCGACAGCGGGCGAGCAACAGGGAGCGAGGAGCGGAACGAGCGCGGAGCCGAGCCGTCAAGCAGCCAAGATTGCCGGCGCACCGATCTCCTGGGGCGTCTGCGAGGTGCCCGGCTGGGGCTTCCAGCTGGACCCCGCGCGGGTGCTCGCCGAGATGGGCGAGGTCGGGCTGACCGCCACCGAGTTCGGCCCGGCCGGCTTCCTGCCCGCCGCGCCGGACGAGATGGCCGCGACGCTGGACCGCCACCACCTGGCGGCGGTCGGCGGCTTCACCCCGCTGCTGCTGCACGTACCCGACCACGACCCGGTACCCGAGGTCCGCGAGCTGCTGGCCGGTTACGCCGCGGCGCGCGCCGGCACACTGGTGCTGTCCTCGATCACCGGGCAGGACGGCTACGACTCGCGCCCCCAGCTGGACGAGCTGGGCTGGCGGACGCTGCTGGCCAACCTGGACCGGATCGGCGCGGTGGCCGCCGAGGTCGGCGTGCACGCGGTGCTGCACCCGCACGTGGGCACCATGGTGGAGACCGGGGACGACGTGCAGCGGGTGCTGGCCGGCTCGGCGATCGCGCTGTGCCTGGACACCGGGCACCTGCTGATCGGCGGTACCGACCCGGCCGAGCTGACCCGCCAGGCCCCGGAGCGCATCGCGCACACGCACCTCAAGGACGTCGACGCCGCGCTGGCCCGCCAGGTCCAGGAGGGCCGGCGGTCGTACACCGAGGCCGTGCGGCTCGGCATGTACCGCCCGCTCGGCCTCGGCGACGTGGACATCGCGGCCATCGTCGGCCACCTGCGGGCGCGGGACTACGACGGCTGGTACGTACTCGAGCAGGACACCATCCTGACCGAGGCACCCACCGGCGTCGGCCCCGTCGCGGACGTACACACCAGCGTCGAACACCTTCGTTCGGTGCTCACCCGGAGCTCCGCGAACTCAGGGGTGACCAGCGATGGCTAGCCGGTACAGCCTGGTGGGCCCGGAGGCTCGCCGAGCCGAGGAGCTCGGGTTGGTCGGTGGGCAGTGGTTCCGCTCGGACATACCGCGCAAGCGGATGAAGGAGCTGATGCGCCGCTCCGACCAGCCGGCGCTCCGGGACACCGCGATCTGGCTCGGCCTGCTGGCGCTGTCCGGTGCGCTCGGCTTCTGGTTCTGGGGCAGCTGGCTGGCGGTGCCGTGTTTCCTGGTCTACGGGGTGCTCTACGGCTCGGCCGGGGACTCCCGCTGGCACGAGGCCGGCCACGGCACCCCGTTCCGCACCCGGTGGATGTCGAACGTGGTCTACCAGCTCGGCTCGTTCATGATGATGCGCGACCCGACGGTGTTCCGCTGGGGCCACACCCGCCACCACACCGACACGCTGATCGTCGGCCGCGACCCGGAGATCCAGGTGATGCGCCCGGCCCGGCTGGCCAAGCTGCTGGCCAACCTGTTCGGGCTCTACGACGTGCCGGTCGCGCTGGTCACCCTGGTCGGCCACAGCGCGGGCCGGCTCAGCGCCGAGGAGGCCACCTTCGTGCCGGCGACCGAGCGGTTCCGGGTGTACCGGACCGCGCGGATCTGGCTGGTGATCTACCTGGTCGCCATCGGTCTGAGCGTGGCGACCGGCTCGATCCTGCCGCTGATGTACATCGGCGGCCCCCGGATCTACGGCACCTTCATGCACATCGTCTACGGGCTGACCCAGCACGCCGGCATGGGCGAGAACGTGCTGGACCACCGGTTGAACACCCGGACGGTGCACATGTGCCGGATCAACCGGTTCCTCTACTGGAACATGAACTACCACGTGGAGCACCACATGTTCCCGATGGTTCCGTACCACCGGCTGCCCGAGCTGCACGAGGAGCTCGCCGCCGATCTCGCGCCGGCGTACCCGTCGATCTGGGCGGCATACCGGGAGCTGGTGCCGGCCGTGCTGCACCAGCTGAAGGACCCGACCCACTACGTGCGCCGCGAACTGCCGGCCGGCGCGACCCCGTTCCAGGACGCCTGAGAGGAGCACCGCTATGTGGATTCCCGCCTGCAAGCTCGACGACGTGGATGCCGACGACGTGATCGGCGTCCGGCACGACGGGGTGGACTACGCCGTGTTCCGCTCGCCGGACGACGAGTACTTCGCCACCGCCGGGCACTGCACGCACGAGCGCGAGCTGCTCTGCGACGGGCTGGTGATGGACGGCGAGATCGAGTGCCCCAAGCACCTCGGCCGGTTCAGCTACGCCACCGGCGCCGCACAGGGCGCCCCGGTGCTCGTCGACCTGCGCACCTACCCGGTGAAGCTCGAGGACGACACCGTCTACCTGGACATCTGAGTCGCCGGCCGCGCTGGCGGACCGGCTCAGCGCAGCGCCGGGGGCAGGGTGGAGGGGATGTTGTGCGGCGTGATCACCTGAATGCCGGCCGGCCAGGTATGGATGGCGCCGGGCAGGGCACGGTGTGCCTGCAGGATCACCTGGCAGGCGCGGCGCATGTCGGCGCCGAGGTCGTGGTGCAGTACCGCGGACAGTCGGCCGGCACGCAGCAGCCGCGCGTTGTCGCCGTCCAGGTCGTGCGCGACGTACGCGGCGCACTCCCGCCCGAGCGCGGCGAACGCCTCCAGGGTGGCCACGTTGCCGCCGCCGATGGAGTACACCGCCCGCACCCCGGGGTGCTCGGCCAGCGCGGCCCGGACCAGCGCGCCGACCGGCTCGTCCAGCCCGGAGCTCTCGGTGATCTCCACCAGCGCCCGCGCCGGTCGGGCGGCCCGCAGCGCGGCGCGGAAGCCCATCTCGCGTTCCTCCTCGCCCCGGAAGGAGCCGCTGCTCAGCGTCACCAGCACGTCCCCGGGCTCAGTGCCGAGCCACTGCCCGATCAGGTACGCCGCCGTCGCGCCGGCGGCGCGGTTGTCGATGCCCACGTAGGCCACCCGCCCGCTGGCGGCCACGTCCGTGACCAGCGTGACCACCGGAATGCCCGCGCGCACCAGCGCCTGCGCGGCGGCGGCCACCTCCGGCACGTCCGGGGCCTTGAGCAGGACGCCCTGCGAGCCCCGGCGGCGGATGTCGTCCAGCACGGCCGCCAGGCCGGCGGCCGACCCGGTCTCCCGGAAGTGGAACCGGGCCCGGATGACGGCCGGCCGCAGCCAGGGCAGCTCCGACTCGAGTGCGGCACGGACCGCCGAGGAGAACCGCGCCGGCGTCTGCATCACCACGTCCACCAGGAACCTGCGGCCACCGAGGCGGACCTGGTCGCGCTGCCGGTCGAGGTCGACGATCGCCTGCCTGACCTGCCGACAGGTGCTGGCTCGGACACCCCCGCGCTCGTGCAGCACCCGGTCGACGGTGGCCTCGCTGACGCCGGCCTGCGCGGCGATCTCACGGAGCGGGTACGGGTGCGGCACAGCGACCACCTTGAGGGGTTTTTGATGGATTTCCGCCGTTCTACCGGCGAACTGTAGGAGGCACGCTCTAGCCATGCCGCAACCACACACGCTGACCGCGCGCACCCCGCTGACTAACGAGCCGCTCACCACCGAGGGCTGTCACCTCGACGACCTGCGCGCCGTCCTGGACCAGCGGACGAACGCCGCC
>DASYLM010000118.1:0-5424 GCA_036009565.1 Pseudonocardia sp.
TTGACCGAGGATCACGGTGACACCCACTGGGGGTTCGGCACCGGGTTCGACACCGAGCCGGCCACCGAGCTGACCGCACCGGTCCCGGCCGGGGTGGACGCCGCTGACCTGGCCGAATACTGCCTGATGCTCGGCGACGACGCGCTGGTCTACAGCCAGCGCCTCGCCGAGTGGGTCAGCAACGCGCCCGAGCTGGAGGAGGAGGTCGCGCTGGCCAACACCGCGCTCGACCTGCTCGGCCAGGCCCGGGTGCTGCTGGCCCGCGCGGCGCACGTCGAAGCCACGACCGGCGGCACGACCGGCGGCCCGGGTAGCGGCCCGGCCCGGGACGAGGACCAGCTCGCCTACTGGCGCGACGATGCCGAGTTCCGCAACGTCGCACTCGCGGAGCTGGCCGACGACGGCGACTTCGGGAAGGCGATCGCGCAGCTGCTGATCTTCTCGTCCTGGCGGCTGGCGCTGCTGGACCGGCTGCGTGACTCCGCGGACCCGGTACTCGCCGCGGTGGCCGGCAAGGGCGTCAAGGAGCTGACCTACCACCGGGACTACGCGGCGCGCTGGACACTGCGCCTCGGCGACGGCACCGACGAGTCGCACCGGCGGATGCAGGCGGCGCTGGAGTGGGTGTGGCCGAGGGTCGACGAGCTGTTCCGCACCTCCGACGTGGAGCGTCGACTGGTGGTGGCCGGTGTCGCGGTCGATCCCGCCGGGCTGCGCGACGAGGTCGACGCGGTGCTCGACGAGGTACTCGAGCGCGCCACGCTGACCCGGCCGCGGCTGCCCGGCGCCGGCACGATCGGCGGCCGGGGTGGTCGCCAGGGCGTGCACACCGAGGCGCTGGGGCACGTGCTCGCCGAGATGCAGAGCCTGGCCCGGCAACACCCGGAGGCGACGTGGTGACCCCGGTGGGTGCCGGGTGGTCCCCTGAGACCACTCGCCACTCACGAGCACAGAACGCGGCCGACGTCGTGGGCACCGTCGTCGACCCCGAAATGCCGATGCTGACCCTTGCCGACCTGGGCGTGGTCCGTTCCGTCGAGGTGTGCGACAGCGACAGGGCGGTCACCGTGACGATCACGCCGACCTACTCCGGCTGCCCGGCGCTGGAGGAGATGCGCGCCGACCTGCGGACCGCGTTGGCCCACGCCGGGTACCGCCAGGTCGAGGTGCGCACCGTGTTCTCGCCGGCGTGGAGCACCGACTGGATCACCGAGGACGGCCGCCGCAAGCTGGCCGAGGCCGGTGTGGCGCCGCCGGGGCGCGTGTCGGCCGCGGCCGCCGGCCCGATCCCGCTGACCCTGGACCCGCCGTCGTCGTCGGCGGTGCGCTGCCCGCGCTGCGGCGCGCCGGCCACCGAGGAGCTGTCCCGGTTCGGCCCGACCGCGTGCACCGAGCTGCGCCGCTGTCCGGCCTGCCGGGAACCCTTCGAGCATATGAAGGAGATCTGAGGGTGAGTGAGCATCGCAGCGAGCGCCAGCGAGCGAGGAGCGGAGCGATCCCGAAGTCGACCAGCGGGCAGCGAGATCTGAGGGTGAGTGAGCATCGCAGCGAGCGCCGGCGAGCGAGGAGCGGAGCGATCCCGAAGTCGACCACAGGCAGGGAGATCTGAGGGTGAGTGCGCCAGCCAGTACCGATGAGGTGGTCGCGCCAGCACGCAGCGGGTTCCACACCCTGCGGGTGGCCGGCGTGGAGCGGCTCTGTGAGGACGCCGTCGCGGTCAGCTTCGAGGTGCCGGAGGCGCTACGCGAGCAGTACGCGTTCCGTCCCGGGCAGTACCTGACGCTGCGCCAGCACACCGCCGACGGTGAGGAGCGCCGGTCCTACTCGATCTGCGCGCCGGTCGGCGCCCCGCCGAGGGTCGGGGTGCGGCGGGTGGACTCCGGGCTGTTCTCCGAGTGGCTGGTGGACCGGGTCAGAGCGGGCGACGAGATCGAGGTCGGTCCACCGTCCGGTTCGTTCACCCCCGAACTACGGGCGGGCACCCATCACGGCCTGATCGCGGCCGGCTCGGGTATCACCCCGGTGCTGTCCATCGCATCGAGCCTGCTCGCGGCGCATCCCGACGTCCGGGTCACCCTGCTCTACGGCAACCGGCGCACCGACACGGTGATGTTCACCGAGGAGCTAGCCGACCTGAAGAACGCCTACGGACCCCGGCTCCACCTGCTGCACGTGCTGTCCCGGGAGCCGATGGAGGCGGAGATCTTCTCCGGCCGCCTCGACGCGGACAAGCTGCGCGAGCTGCTCACCCTGCTGGTCGACACCGAGGACGTGGACGACTGGTGGCTGTGCGGCCCGCTGGGTATGACGGAGGCCGCTGTGACGGTGCTCGGCGAGCTCGGCGTCGAGCGCAGGCGGGTGCACCGTGAGCTGTTCTACGTCGGTGAGCCGCCGCCGGAGCTGCGCCACGTCGACGTGGACACCTCCGTCGACGGTGAGACCAGCGAGGTCACCGTGGTGCTCAACGGCCGGTCCACCACGCTGACGCTGCCCCGCGCCGTCTCGGTGCTGGACGCCGCCCAGCGGGTGCGGGGCGACCTGCCGTTCGCCTGCAAGGGCGGCGTGTGCGGCACCTGTCGGGCGATGGTCACCGACGGCGAGGTGACCATGCGGCGCAACTTCGCGCTGGAGGACGACGAGCTGGCCGCCGGCTACGTGCTGACCTGCCAGTCGCTGCCCACCACCGACACGGTGACCGTCGACTACGACTGCTGAAGGCTCAGGACTTCCGGTCGGTCAGCGCGTCCACGACCAAACCGAGCCCGGAGCCGAGCATCCAGACGTCCTTGGCGATCGGCAGACCCTGCTGGGTGGGGCGCAGGCTGCCCTCCTCGCGCATGCCGGGGGTGCGTAGGTACAGCCCGAGCAGGCCCGCCGAGAACGCGGTCAGGCCGGCGCCGGCCAGCAGTCCGGGTACGACCGGGAGCAGCAGCGCCGCACCGAGCGCGATCTCGCCGGCCGAGACCAGCTTCAGGAAGCTGGCCGGTTCCAGGCTCTTGACCATCGGATAGGTGCCGGCGGTGAAGCCGTGCAGCTGGGCGGCGGTCTGCTCGTCGGCGGTCCGCTTCTGCAGACCGGAGTTCAGGATGAACACGCCGGTTGCCAGCCGGATCGGGATCTGCCGTGCCTTGACGCGGAACTTCATGCGGCGCTCCTTGTTGTGGTTGGGCGTTCAACCATATGCCCAGGTCGGGACCGGATGGCAGTCGACTGAGTCGAGCCTCATCTGTCCCACCCCGGAGTTACGGCCGCCGGGCGAAACGAACCCGAAGGTGCGGAGAGTGCCGTGTCGCCGGCCGTGACGCTCCGTAGGCGGCCTCACTCTGTGCAACTATTCGGCCGTTCAAGACGGGTCCGGCGCGGGGTGGGTGCCAGACCCCCTGGCCGCAATACGACCAATGCTGACCGGAACAGACGACCGCGGATGGGGGGCGATCGGCCGTGGCCAGGAGGAAACATGAAGGCTCGCGGGTTGGTCTTTGACCTGTTCGGCGACTATCTGGGAGACCGGGGCGGCGAGGTCCGATTACGGAGCTTGATCGCGCTGATGGACTGCTTCGGGGTGCCCGAGCCAACCGTCCGCGTCGTGGTCGCCCGATTACGGAAAGAAGGCTGGCTGGGCAGCCGGCGGGACGGCCGGGAGACCACCTACCTGCTGACCGACTCCGCCGCGCGGCGGCTCGAGGTGGGCCGCTCCCGGATCTTCCACCGCAGTGACGAGCCGTGGGACGGCCAGTGGCACATGGTCATCTACTCGGTGCCGGAGACCGAGCGTGCACTGCGTGAGCAGCTCCGCAGGAAGCTGTGTTGGCTGGGGTTCGGGCCGTTGTCCTCGTCGGTCTGGCTCAGCCCGCACGACCGGATCAATGACGTCAAGGCGAGCTTCGCGGACCGGCCGGTGATCCGGATGGACACCTTCAAGGCGCGGTCCGGCAGCGCCGATGTGGACCGCGACATGGCCGCGCGCTCATGGTGCCTGGAATCGCTGAACCGGGACTACGCCGAGATGTTGGCGAGGTACCGGCCCCAGCTGTCCAGGTACCGCGCCGGCGAGCTGCACGGCAAGGCCGCGCTGGTCGAGCGGGTACAGCTGGTCCACGACTACCGGGCGTTCCCGCACCGCGACCCCGACCTGCCCGCGCAGCTGCTCCCCGACGGTTGGGCCGGCCGGGCCGCGCACGAGGTGTTCCTCGAAGCCCACGAACTGCTCAGGGAACCCGCCGAGGCCTACGTGGACACCCTGCTGCTGGGGCGCCGCGCCACTGGCCCCCGGGTGGCCGAACTGGGCGCCTCCTAGTTTCAGACCCTGGCGTCGGGGGTCCGTCGGTGAGCGGGTCCCGTCCGGAGTTGGCAGGATCTCCGGGGCGAGCACTGATCGGAGAACCTGATGAGCGGGCACGACCTGGCCGACACGCTGCCCTGGATGTACACGGGCACCAGCTTCCTGCTCGACGCGGTCGATCGGCTCACCGACGACGACCTGCGCCAGCCCAGCGGGCTGCCCGGCTGGAGCCGGGCACACGTTGTCGGGCATCTCGCTCGCAACGCTGAGGCCCTGAGCCGGCTGGCAGCGTGGGCCCGCACGGGCGTGGAGACGCCGATGTACGCCAGCCCGACCCAGCGCGACACCGACATCGAGGAGTCCGCCACCCTCTCGGCCGGCCGGCTGCGCGAGGATCTGGCCAGCACCGCCGCCGCGCTGACCGAGGCGCTCGGCGCACTCGACGACACGACCTGGCAGGCCCCGCTGCGCAGCGCGCAGGGTCGGACGATCCCGGCCACCGAGGTGCCCTGGATGCGGGTGCGTGAGGTGTGGCTGCACACGGTGGACCTGGCCGCCGGCGCGCGGATGGACGATCTGCCGGCCGGCGTGCTGGACGCTCTGCTCACCGACGTCTGCGGGACGTTCTCCGGTCGCGAGGACTGCCCGGCCGTACTGCTGCGCCCCACCGACCGGGAGCGCACGCTGCGCCTCGGCCCGGAGGGCGGCGCGTCGTGCGTTTCGATCACGCTGACCGGCAGCGCCGCCGACCTGGCCGGCTGGCTGGTCGGCCGAGGCGCCCCCGGCGACCTCGCGGCACGGAGCGAGACCGGCGACCTCGCGGCACGGGGCGAGACCGGCGAGATCGCGGCACGGGGCGAGACCGGCGAGATCGCGGTCCCGAAACCGCCCCGCTGGCTCTAGCGTTCGCCGTCTCATGATCAACGGGACATCAGCGCTGTTTCGCCGCCGAAAAACAGCACTCAGGTACCGTTGATCATGGAAGCGAAGCTTGCTCCGCTCCGCGCTGCTCGGCCCGCTGCGCTGCTCGGCCCGCTGCGCTGCTCCGCGCCCGCCCGCCCCGGGCCGGGTGCGCGTCCCACCTCCGGCTGGAGTGACTTCACATGCGCTTCCGGTGCGCGCCTTCCGCAATTAATGCACTT
>DASYLM010000119.1:0-1683 GCA_036009565.1 Pseudonocardia sp.
GCCTTGCCGCACACCCCGCAGGACGAGGTGGTGTAGAAGTTCCGTTCCACGCCGGGGTCCGGCGGCGGCACCCCGGGTCCGAGCGCCACGTCGAGCACGTTGTAGGTGTTGCGGCCCTCGTCATCGACCGAGTCGCAGTACCGCGCGCTGGACACGTCCGGCACCGCGCCGATGACACCCTCGGTGAGCAGGAACCCGTGCGCCAGCTCGACGTCGTGCCCGGGGGTGCGCATGGTCACGGCCAACGCCTTGCCGTCCACCCGGATCTCGAGCGGTTCCTCGACTGCCAGTCGGTCGGGAGCGCGCCGGGACCCGTTCGGGGTCAGTCGCTGCACCGAGGTACGGGCGATCAGCCGTCCCACGAAACCTCCTCAGGCCGGCCGCCCGGGACGGGCCGCCGGCGAAGCCTTGCATTTTGTATCCGATCTGATTCCTACTATTGCAACAACTCGGGCCCGGTCATAGCTTCCCACCTACGACTGTATGCAAACGGCGTGCCGGGACGGGAGCAGTGTGATGGCTTCGACTGGGTTCCTCGATCGCGAGCGGATCGTCGCCCCGCCGGGTTGGAGCAGGTGGCTGATCCCGCCGGCCGCGCTGTCGATCCACCTGGCGATCGGCCAGGCCTACGCGTGGAGTGTGTTCAAGGACCCGCTCAGCGCGACGCTGCTGAAGGGCAGCAGTTGGGCGGGCACGCTGAGCGCGCTGCCGTTCACGCTGGGCATCGTGATGCTGGGGGTGTCGGCGGCCCTGTTCGGCACCGCCGTCGATCACCGGGGGCCGCGCTGGGCGATGGTCGTGGCCACCGCGTGCTTCTCCACGGGCTTCCTGGTCTCGGCGGCGGGCATGGCGCTGGGGCAGTACTGGCTGGTCGTCGTGGGTTACGGGTTCATCGGCGGGATCGGGCTGGGCATCGGGTACATCTCGCCGGTGTCCACGTTGATCAAGTGGTTCCCGGACCGGCCCGGGATGGCCACCGGGATCGCGATCATGGGCTTCGGCGGTGGTGCGCTGATCGCGTCGCCGTGGTCCAGCTCGCTGCTCTCGTCGTTCGGCGGCAGCGGGGCCGGCGCGCACCCGGGCGGGATCGCCAAGACCTTCCTCGTCATGGGGATCGGCTACGCGATCTTCATGTCGATGGGCTGGCTGCTGATCCGGGTACCGGCGGACGACTGGGCACCGGCCGGCTGGGACGCGGCCTCGGTGCGCCAGCGGCCGCTGGTGACCGCGGGCAACGTGTCGGCCCGCAACGCGATCAAGACGCCGCAGTTCTGGCTGCTGTGGGTGGTGCTGTGCTTCAACGTCACCGCCGGCATCGGCATCCTGGAGCGCGCCGCGCCGATCTACCAGGACTTCTTCCGCGGCGAGGCGCCGGCGAAGACACTCACCGCGGTGGCCGCCGGCTTCGTCGCGATCCTGTCGCTGGCCAACATGCTCGGGCGGTTCGTCTGGTCGAGCACGTCCGACCTGATCGGCCGCAAGAACATCTACCGGTTCTACCTGGGTGTCGGTGCGGTGCTCTACCTGGTGCTGCTGCTGGCCGGCAACGCCAACAAGGCCGTGTTCCTGATCGCCGCGATGCTGATCCTGTCGTTCTACGGCGCCGGGTTCGCCACCGTGCCGGCGTACCTGCGGGACCTGTTCGGCACCTTCGAGGTCGGCGCGATCCACGGCCGGCTGCTC
>DASYLM010000120.1:0-26249 GCA_036009565.1 Pseudonocardia sp.
GCCGGCGAGGGCCTCCGCGGTGCTGGCCAATGGAATGGTCACCTCTGAGGTCGATGAGCGTCGGTAAGCAACCGGTTACGGCACCGTAACCTACGCCAGCGTAGGTTAGGTGGGCCTAGGTCTCCACCCTTTCTCAGTGAACTTCCGGCGTGTCGCCGGCATCCGGAGTGTCCCGAGGACGCGGCGGGCCGCGAACCGGGCGCCCGGGCGGCGTGCCACCATATGGCGGTGGGAGAATCGATGCTCCCCGACAATCCGCCGTGGTGTAATGGCAGCACCTCAGATTTTGGTTCTGATGGTTCAGGTTCGAATCCTGGCGGCGGAGCTCCTGCCCCCGATGCGCGAGTTCCCGATGCGCGAGTTCCCGATGCACGAGTCACACCGAATGGGTACCCGGGCGCGACCGCCGGCAACCCACCATCGGTGAACCAAACAGGCCCCACTCAGCTCGGTACGCCGAGCAGCTCGGTACGCCGGGCGGGCCCAGAAGGGGGCGAGCCAGCCCGACGTACCGAGCATCGACGCGCACACTATGACACTGCGTGGTGGATTGGCTACTGTCCGTTGAGAATTCGCTCAAACCGGTACGGGCTTGCTGACCATCCGGACCCGGGTGCCGGACGGGCTGCCCCAGATGTCCACCGACTCGGTGCACGCGCGCATCAGCAGCACCCCGCGCCGCCGGTTCTCGTGCCAGGCCGGCGGCGGCCGCCAGGCGCCCTCGTCGAGCACGGTGACCACAACCTGGCGGCTGCCGTTGGCTCCGCGCACACACTCCGCCTCGACGACCACATCGCCCAGCTGGTGCGGCGGGTAGGCGTGGTCGGCCGCGTTCGACACCGCTTCGCTGACCGCGAGCAGCAGGTCGTCGGTGTCGGCGGGCGGCCAGCCAAGGCCGGCCAGCCAACCGCGGAAGTGCCGGCGGGCCAGCGACGGCGCGACGGAATTGGCCGGCAGCACCTGGCGCACCGCCTCACCCATCCACGCACGCCTTCCACGAGGACCCGCCGCCCGGCGCCGACGGCGCGAGACATCAGCAGTCGTGACCAGTGTGCCGGTACTCGGTCCGCCCGGGCATGTCGGCGCGCTGGCCGCCGCCCCCGGGCGCCGGACCCCCGCTCAGCTCCCCGGTCTGGTCAGCAGCAGCACCTCGGTGCAGATCGGCTGGAATCCGCTGGCCAGCAGGGTGCGCAGAACGCGGGCGTCGTGCAGCGGCGCGGAGCCGAACAGCATGCCGCGTTCCGGGATCACCGTCTTCGCGGCGGACAGCAGCTCGCGCCCCACCCGGCCGCCGGAGCCCTCGTCGACCCGGATGTGCACGTCCCACCGGTCGCCGGGGCCCCGGCCGATGGCGAACGCACCGGAGGCACCCAGCCCCCGGTAGCGGTAGCAGCGCACATCTGTGCGGTACGCGGCCCAGCCCGGTTCGGGCTCGCCACCGGGCTCGACCCGGCCGTGCAGGTAGCCGGACCGGTGCGGCGCGGAGGTGAGCAGGCTGGCGTACATCGGCGGCTGGCCCAACCGCTCGGACAGGGCGGCCAGGAAGAGGCCGAGGCCGCCGGACGGATCGGTGGACCCGGCGCCGGGTCGCTCGGCGAGATGCCCGTCCACCCAGTCCTGCTCGACGGCGGCGGCCACCAGCACGTGATCGGCGAAGAAAGCCACCGCGTCGCACGGCCCCGGCAGCGCCCCGACCGAGGCGACCACCCCGTCCGCGGCCGGGAATTCCCCGTGCGCGGCCTCATCCAGGGTCCGCGCCAATGGATGATCAAGAACAACACTCATCGTTGAATCCCCCGTACAGCTCGGCGAGCTCGTCCCTGAGCCCGACTCTCCAGAGCACTGGCTGAGCTGTGAATCGTGTCACACATCACGTGTTTGTCCGTGACACGAATGGGGGTATCCGGACAGGGGGTGGACGACCTACCAGGGCCTGTTGCCGCTGGTCCTGCCGAGTTTCGGGGGCCGCCGTTCCGGGCGGGCCACGGCCACCGGCTGCCGTGACTCCGCCGATCGGGACCCTGCCGGTCGGGACGCCGCCGATCGGGACGCCGCCCGGGCCGGCACCTTCCCGGAACTCGACTCGGAGCGCCTCGGGTCCGGCGGGGACCCCGGCTCCGGCAGGCGCGTGACCCTCGGCAGCGACTCGGCCCGCTGGGTCGGGATGCTGGACAGCCGAACCGCCGCCCGCGCGCCCCGGCGCGCTGGGGTCGGGGCCGGCTCCCCGTCCGGGTCGGGCGGGTTGAGCACCGCGATCAGCTCCGCGGTCGTGACCGAGCTCGGTTCCGCCGCCCGGCCACCCGGACGGGCCGCCGGCCGGGTCCGGCCCAGCAGTGCGGCGACCCGGGCCCACCGGCCGGCGCCCGCGCGGCCCACCGTGCCCGGACGGGACCGGCCCACCCCGCGCAGCAGGGCCGCCGACACCAGTACCGCGATCACGAAGAGCACCAGGGTGATCGGCACGTTGTAGCCGCCGATCGAGGTCAGCCGGGCGGCCGGCGCGGTGGACGGCGGGAACAGCGCGTAGTCCACCAGCCCGGTGCTCTCCAGGTACTCCATGTGCCGGCCGACGAACTTGGCGGCCTCGATCGCGAACTGGCGCACCAGCTCGTTCTGGGTACCCGATCGGACGCCCTCGACCAGCGGCATGACCTCACCGTGCGCGGCGCGGACGATGTTGATGAAGGTCTTGTCGTAGGTCTGCGGGGATGCGCCGGAGATCTCGGCCATCCAGACCTTCTGCTGGTCACTGGGCTGGCTGGGCAGCGGCAGGTTCAGCTTGTCGGCGACGACGCGCAGGTCGCCGTCCAGCTGGGCGTGCTCGACGGCGATCTTCCGGCCGACCTCCCGCACCGCGGGACTGGTGGCCCGCTGGGCGGCCTGCTCGGCGACCGGCGCCTCCCAGAGGTTGGCCTGCCGAACTTTGATCAGCATGTCCCGGTCGGACGCGCCGAGCGGGCCCCAGCTGGTGTCCGAGGTGCCGCCGCCGAACAGTGCCGACAGCGACTGCGGGGAGGACGGGGATCCCCCGGCCAGCACCACCGACACCGCGATAGCGATCAGGACCGAGCCAAGGACCGCCCAGCGTACGAAGCGGACTGCGGGGAGCACTACCAACAACCTCTCTGGTCTCAAACTCTGTTATCTGAAACCCTGTTATCTCAGACCATGTCGAACTGCTCGGTGTGCACCCGAGCCGGGTCGATACCCAGCTCGTGCAGGGCCGCCAGCACGTCGGTGACCATCGGGGACGGGCCACAGATGAAGTACTCGATCTTGTGCCGGCCGGACCGCTCGGGCAGCACCTCGCGCAGCAGCACCCGGTCGATCCGTCCGGACCGGCCGGCCCAGTCGGCGGGTGGCCGGCTGAGCACCTCCACCACGGTCAGGTCGAGCTCGTCGCCCAGCTCGCGCAGTTCGTCGCGGAACAGCAGTTCCTCGACGGTGCGGGCACCGGAGAGCAACAGCACCGGGCGGCCATCGCCACGGAACGCCAGGGTGCGCAGCATGCTGATCATCGGCGTGATGCCGACGCCGGCCGCGACCAGCACCAGCGCCCGCCGGTACACCCGGTCGTCCCAGGTGAACGCGCCGTGCGGGCCGTCGATCCAGACCGGGTCGCCGGGCTGGAGCGTGGCGATCGAGGAGGTGAAGTCGCCGACGTTGCGGATGGTGAACTCCACCGCCTCGGACTCCCGGGGACAGGACGTGATGGTGAACGGGTGCTCCTCGGCGGTCACCGAGCGCTTCACCCGCAGCCAGGCGAACTGTCCCGGCTCGAAGGCCATGGTGGACACGTCGAAGCCGTGCCGGGGTCGACGGGGGCCGATCACCAGCGTGTGCACGTCGTCGGTCTCGGCGCGCATCTCGAGCACCTCGTACGCGCTGCGCCGGTCGAAGCAGGGCCGCCACACCCACCGGTAGCTGAGCACGCCGAGCAGCCCGGCGAGCAGCAGCCCGAACGCCGCCCGCAGCACCGGATCGTTGACCAGGTGCTGCAGCCAGTACACGTGCAGTGCGGTGAGCACCAGCACGGAACCGGCCAGCAGCAGGTGCACCCACCGCCACAACGCGTAGCGGTTCCGCACCCGGTGCCGCAGCACCGCGAGCCCGATCAGCGCGATCAGCCCGACGGTGGCGCCGACCGCCGCCCGGGAGGCCTTCGTCGCCTGTCGGGGGTCGAACAGGGTGACCGAGTTGGGGTTGGCGGCGAGCACCAGGATCACGTGCACGAGCACCATCAGGGTCACCAACAGCCCGAGCACCCGGTGCACTCCGAGCACACCTTCGATGCCGAGCGCCCTGGTCATCGAGCGCAACCGGGACGGCGCGACCACCGTTGCGACCAGCAGCCCGGTGGCCAGGACGCCGGTCTGGACGGCGAGCTGCGACGCGAGCGGGTTGTCGCTACCGGTCACCAGGCTGAGTAGGACGGGGCCGAGCAGGGTAATCAGAAATGCGGCGGCCCACAGGATCCGGGCCTTGCTGGGGAGCATGCCGGCGACTGTATGGCGGGAGCCGCGGTGCGACGGCCGAGATGAGAGCTGAGCAGCCCGGTTGTCGTCCACGGGCGCGAGGTACGCGCCCAGCGCCGCCGGACTGCTCTGTGCGGCGGAGCGAACTGGGCCGAATGGCCGGGGTGCCGTTCAGATTCGGTCGCTGTGTGTGACCGGTCACAGCGGTGCCAGCCACTCGTCGACAGTCCACGCACGGCCGCCGAGACATAGCTCCCGCGGCCGCCGAGGTGTCGTGAGTGGCGAGTGGTCCCGGCGGACCACTCGCCACTCGCGGGCTTCAGCCGACCAGCGCGCGGACCCGCCGGACCACCTCGTCCTCGCCCAGCGCGGCGGCCACCGCGTGCAGGTCGGGGCTGCGGGTGGAACCGGTGAGCGCAACCCGGATGACGTTCGCCGCGTCGCGCAGCATGCCCGGGTAGGCGTCCGGGTCCTGCTTGTAGGCCTTCGGGCTGGGTGCGAAACCGTGCCGCCCGGCCAGGTCGCGGATCTGGCCGAACCAGGTCGGCTGGTCCGCGTCGTAGCGGTAGCTGTCCGCGAAGTCGGCCGCGAGCTTGCGCACCAGGCTGGCGTCCAGGCCGCCGAGGCGCTCGTCGGCCGGGTCGCTGACCAGGTCGAACAGCTCGGGGAAGAAGAACCCGTACACCGGGCGGAAGTCCGACCAGCGCACCAGGTCCTTGCGCGGGTTCTCCACGCCGACCCGCTCCACGTCGATGGCCCGCTCGGCCAGCGCGCGGTTGGTGGTGATCACCTTGACGAGCTCCGGGTCGCGGTCGGCCGCCCAGTCGAGCACCGCGTCGAGCACGGTCGCGCCGGACAGCGTGGCGATGTGGTCGCCGCTGATGTCGGCCAGTTTGACCATGTCCACCAGCGGGCCGGCGACGCCGCACTCGTCCAGCGAGATCGCGGTCGTGAGCGCCTGCGCCAGGGGCATCTCGGCGAGGCGACCGTTGGCCAGCCCGCGCAGGTAGTAGAGCACCGCGGGCGCCGGGTAGCCGGCGTCGACGTAGAAGTCCACCGAGGCCTCGGGGTCCTTGCGCTTGGACAGCTTGCGCCGGGACCCGCTCTCCTGCTTCATCAGCGGCGCGACGTGCGCGTAGGTCGGCGGCTCGAAGCCCAGCGCGGCGAACAGCTGCAGGTGCAGGGGCACCGAGGAGATCCACTCCTCACCGCGGACCACCAGGTTCACCCGCATAAGGTGCTCGTCCACCGCGTGCGCGAGGTGGTACGTGGGCAGCCGGGGGCTCTGCGTCACCGACTTCAGGATGACCACGTCGTTGCGGTTGGCCTCGTGCTCGAGGCGGCCCCGGATGGCGTCGACGAAGCTGACCCGCCCCTCGGTACCCGGCGAGCGGAACCGCACCACGTAGTCGTCGCCGGCCGCCAGCTTCGCGGCCACCTCGTCCGGGTCGGCGTCCCGCCAGCGCGCCCAGGATCCGTAGTAGCCGGTGGGGATCTTGGTGGCCTGCTGCCGCTTGGTCATCTCGGCGAGCTCTTCGCGGGTGCAGAAGCACGGGTACGCCAGACCCTGGCGCATCAGCTCGCGCACGTAGCTGAGGTAGATCAGCTCGCGCTTCGACTGCAGGTAGGGGCCCCAGGGGGCCGACGCTGCGTCTTCGTCGGAGGCGATGCCGAAGTACTCGAAGGCGCGGTCGAACTGCGCGGCCACCCCTTCGACCTCGCGCGACTGGTCGGTGTCCTCGATGCGGACGAAGTAGACGCCGCCGCTGTGGTGCGCGACGTCCTTGGCGATGGTCGCGGTGTACACGCCGCCGATGTGCACGAAGCCGGTCGGGCTGGGCGCGAACCGGGTGACCCGGGCGCCCTCGGGCAGCTCCCTGGCCGGGTAGAGCTGCTCCCAGTGTTCCGGGTCGGGCAGGTCGGCGGGAAAGAGTCCGTCAATCAGGGCGCGGTCGAGCATGGCTCAGCAGTCTCCAAAGCAGCGGTGACACACGCCGTCGAGACTATCCGGCCAGCAGGAGCTCCCCCGCCGCCGGACGCGGTTCCTCGGCCGGCGGGCGCCCTTCGCCGGCCGACGGGCGCGGTTCGACCACTGACGGGCACAGGTCGAAGTACAGCTCCCCCGGCGCGGTGTCCACCAGGCGCAGCGCCCTGGGCAGCGTGTGCAGCAGGGCGAGCACCGCGGTGTTCTCCGGGCGGACCGTCACGTGCACGGTCTCCGCCGCCCACCTCGGGTCCGCGAGAGCGTGCTCGAGCAGCGCCCGGCCGACGCCCCGGTGCTGCCAGCGGTCGGCGACCAGCAGCGCGACCTCGACCTCGCCCGCATCGCCGGGCGCCAGGTTCACCAGCCCGACCGGCCGGCCCGCGTCCAGCGCCAGGAAGGCCCGCCCGGTCGCGGGGCCGAGCAGCAGGGTCAGCAGGTTGCGGTCCGCCGCCCCGGACACCGGGCGGAAGAACCGGGCCGCCAGTGAAGCCGGGCTGCACCGGGCGGCCAGCCGGGCCACCAGTCCCCGTTCCGCGCAGCCGGACACCTCGATGATCGTCAGCGCGACGGCGGAGCGCTTCGCGGCCGCCCGTCCGGCCAGGGTGGCGGTCATTCGGTCACCGCCCCGGCCGTGCCGGCCGGCGGGCGCAGGATCAGCAGGCTGCTGACGGCGGTCGCGTAGAGCCGACCGTCCGGGCCGCGCAGCTCGGCCTGGGCCAGTGCGGTGCGGCCGCCGAGGTGGGTCACCGTGCCGGCGCAGCGCAGCGGACCCGCGGCACCCGACTCGACGGTGATCGCGTGCACGAACTTCACGGTGAGGTCGAGGCTGGTGTACCCCACGCCGGCGGGCAGCAGCGAGTGCACCGCGCACCCCGCGGCGGAGTCCAACAGGGTCGCGAACATGCCGCCGTGCACCGCCCCGATCGGGTTGTAGTGGTACTCGGCCGGCTGGAACTCGAACACCACGCGACCGGCCTCCACCTCGACCAGCCGGCTCCCGGTGGTCCGGGCGAACGGCGGCGCCGGCACCTCCCCGCCGGCCAGCGCGCGCAGGAAGCTGAGCCCGTCCCGACCGGCCGCCTCCCGGGCGAGCTCCGCCGGGTCGCCCCAGTCGTACTCCCGTTCGCGCGCCACTACGGTCCGCAGGGTCATCTCGCCCTCCATCTGAGTTCTAAAATAGAACCCTGCATCCAGGGTGTCGCGCTGGGTTTCGATGCGCAACTGACCAGGCGTATGATGTGTGTCATGCCGGCCGTGATGGATCCTCGAGAGCTCGACAGCGCGGTGTGCTCGATCGCCCGCACCATGGAGTTGATCGGCCATCCGTGGACCCTCCTGGTGCTGCGTGACCTGTTCAACGGGGTGCGCCGGTTCGACGAGCTGGCCGACCATCTGGGCATCGCCCGCAACGTGCTGACCCGGCGACTGGCCGGGCTGGTCGACGCCGGGCTGGTCGAGAAGGTGTCCTACCGCGAACCGGGCCAGCGCGCCCGCCACGAGTACCGCCTCACCAGGGCCGGGTGGGACCTGCGGCCGGTGCTGCTGGCCGTGATGGCCTACGGCGACGACCACCTGGCCGGCCCGGACGGACCGCCACTGCGGGTGGAGCACGCGGACTGCGGCGGACAGGTCCTGGTCCGTCTCGAGTGCGCCAACGGCCACCCGGTCGACAGCGACAGCCGGCTGCGCGCGATCCCCGGCCCGGGCGCCGGCTTCGTCCGCGAGTCGGACGCCTCAGCACACTGACTCGCGCGCCCGCACCCGGCCGCCGCTGCCGCCGCGCACTGAGCCGCCGCCGCCGCCGCGCACACGGCCGCCGCCGCCGCGCACTGACCCGCCGGCACAGACCCACCGCCGCTCGCACAGACCCTGCACAGCCTGTGCCGGCCACACGGGATCTGTGCCGCCGCCGAAACCCGCCGCACAGGCTGTGCCAGCCACACGGAGTCTGTGCCGCCGCCGAAACCCGCCGGCACAGACCCACCACCGCTCGCACAGACCCCGCAGAGGCTGTGCCGACTACACGGGGTCTGTGCCAGCGACAGAGAGGGCGGCCGCCGAGCGCCACCGGCGAGTCGGCGACGACGGCCAGCCCGCGCATCCGCCACCACGCTCACGGGCCTACCTCACGGACTACTTGGTTATCTGAACCTTGTCGCCCAGCTGCAGGAACGTGTAGAAGTGCTGCGCGTCCTCCATCTCCAGGCGTACGCAGCCGGCCGAACGCCGCTCCAGCGTGCCCTCGTGGAACGCCACCCCGCCGTCGGCGAAGAACACCGAGAACGGCATCGGTGAGGGTTGCCCGTCCGGCGTCTTGAACTCCGAGCTCTTGTGGTTCTTGTCCTTCCACTGCACCAGGTGCTCGCCGACCGGCGTCTCCTGGCCAGGGCCGCCGGTGGCCACGTCGACCGGGCCGTAGGCGATCGCGCCGTTGTCGACCAGCCAGGCCGTGTGGTCGCTGATGGACACGCACGCGACGGTCCCGACCGTGCACGGGGTGCCCTCGACGAGGTTCGCCGGCGGACCGGCCAGTTTCGAGGACCTCGACCCCGACCCGGAGTCCTCGGACTCGTCGTCGGCCAGCGCCGAGCCGGCGAATGGGACGGTGCCGAGCAACGCCGCCGCGGCGACGCACACCCCCCACCGGGACGGACGCCGGTTGCGGTGGCGGCCGAGCAGCTCAATCATGCGGTGGTCCCTTCCCATCCGGAGGCAAGGAGCCCCCCGCCGCGCTACTGATAAACCACTGAGATCGGAGAACCTGAGGCGACCATATCGGGCACACGGACGGTGACTGTGCGCAACCCCGGCATCCCGTCCGGGTCGTTTCGGGGTCACAGGATCAGGGGGCGGCCACCGAGCCCTACCATTCACCGGTCCAGCCGACGAGCCCACGTACGCGACGAGGCAGGGGGGAAACCGATGCTGGAGGCCAGCCAGGCCGGCAACACCGATCGACCGGATGACCGGGCCGACCGCCGGGCGCAGCTCAACGCCCTGGGGTCACCGGAAGCACCCAACCCGGCCGCGGTGGTGGTGCTTGCCGCCGGCGAGGGACGCCGGATGCATTCGGCGACGCCGAAAGTGCTGCACCCGATCGCCGGGCGCCCGCTGCTCGGCCATGCTGTGCACGCCGCCGCCGCGCTCGCGCCCGAGCACCTGGTGGTCGTCGCCGGGCACGGTCGGGACAAGGTCCGCGAGTACCTGTCCGAGCTGGCCGTCGAGCTGAGCCGGTCGGCCCTGCTGGCCATCCAGGAGCAGCAGCGCGGCACCGGGCACGCCGTGGCCTGCGCGCTGGACTCGCTGCCGGCCATCAGCGGACCGGTGATGGTTACCTACGGTG
Source organism: Pseudonocardia sp. (assembly GCA_036009565.1). Lineage (GTDB taxonomy): Bacteria > Actinomycetota > Actinomycetes > Mycobacteriales > Pseudonocardiaceae > Pseudonocardia. The sequence goes on from DASYLM010000120.1 coordinate 9,803, forward strand.
ACGTACCGCTCCTCGATTCGGGCACCCTGCGCGGGTTGCTCACCGAGCACGCGGCCGCCGGCAACGCGATCACCGTGCTGACCGCGGAGCTGGCCGACCCCACCGGCTACGGACGGGTACTGCGCGGCAGCGGCGACCTCGCCGGCACCGTCACCGGCATCGTCGAGCAGCGTGACGGCACCCCCGAGCAGCTGGCCATCCAGGAGATCAACTCCGGGGTCTACGTGTTCGAGGCGGACGTGCTGCGCGACGGGCTCGCGCAGCTGACCGAGCTCGCCCCGGCGAACGCGCAGGGCGAGCAGTACCTGACCGACGTGGTGGGCCTTGCGCACGCGGCCGGTCGGCGGGTGGGCGCACTGCGCTGTCCGGACCCGTGGCTGGTGAGCGGGGTCAACGACCGGCTGCAGCTCGCCGAGATCGGTGCCGAGCTGAACCGGCGGCTGCTGGCCAGCTGGATGCGCTCCGGGGTGACCGTGATCGACCCGGCGAGCACGTGGGTGGACGTCGGGGTCCGGTTGGAGCGCGACGTGGTGCTGCACCCCGGCATCCAGCTGCACGGCGCGACCACGGTGTGCAGCGGCGCGGAGATCGGTCCGGACAGCACCCTGACGAACTGCTGGGTCGGCTCCGACGCCCGGGTCGTGCGCACCCACGCCAACGGGGCCGAGGTCGGCGCGGGGGCCAGCGTCGGCCCGTTCGCCTACCTTCGCCCCGGTACCCGGCTCGGCGAGCTGGGCAAGATCGGCGGCTTCGTGGAGACCAAGAACACCACGATCGGCCGGGGCAGCAAGGTGCCGCACCTGACCTATGTCGGCGACGCGACGATCGGCGAGGGCACCAACATCGGCGCCTCCTCGGTGTTCGTGAACTACGATGGGGTGACCAAGCACCACAGCGTGATCGGCTCCTACGCACGCACCGGCTCGGACACGATGTTCGTGGCACCGATCACAGTCGGCGACGGCGCCTACGTGGGCGCCGGCACCGTGCTGCGGGAGGATGTGCCACCCGGCGCGTTAGCCGTCTCCGCTGGTGAGCAGCGCAATATCGAGGGTTGGGTAATCCGCCGACGACCGGGAACCCCAGCCGCTATGGCCGCCGAGCAGGCCCTTGCCGCACAATCGCACAATGACGCCTCCCCGACTTCGGGGACACCCGAACAGGTGGGCTCAGGGGAACCAGGCGACACTGTAGGTACCCCGACGGCACCACACGGGGGCAACACCCACTGCTAGGAGGCGGGCGCGACGATGACCGCGATGACGGCAACCCCGAAGAAGAGCCTGATGTTCTTCGCCGGGCGGTCGCACCCAGAACTGGCCGAAGAGGTCGCCAAGCACCTGGACGTCACGATCACCCCGCAGACCGCGCACGACTTCGCCAACGGCGAGATCTTCGTCCGGTTCGAGGAGTCGGTACGGGGCTGCGACGCGTTCGTCATCCAGAGTCACTGCCACCCGATCAACGACTGGCTGATGGAACAGCTGATCATGGTGGATGCGCTCAAGCGGGCCTCGGCGAAGCGGATCACCGCCGTGATGCCGTTCTACCCATACGCCCGGCAGGACAAGAAGCACCGTGGCCGCGAGCCGATCTCGGCCCGCCTGGTGGCGGACATGTTCAAGACCGCCGGCGCGGACCGGATCATGACGGTCGACCTGCACACCGCCCAGATCCAGGGCTTCTTCGACGGCCCGGTGGACCACCTGTGGGCGATGCCGCTGTTGGCCGAGTACGTCCGGGACTCCTACGCCGACCGCGACCTCGCGGTCGTCTCACCGGACTCCGGGCGGGTGCGGCTGGCCGAGAAGTGGTCGGAGATGCTCGGCGGCACCCCGCTGGCGTTCATCCACAAGACCCGCGACCCGCTCAAGCCCAACCAGGCGGTGGCCAACCGGGTGGTCGGTGAGATCGCCGGCAAGACCTGCGTCGTGATCGACGACATGATCGACACCGGTGGCACGATCGCCGGCGCGACCAAGGCGCTGCTGGCCGACGGGGCCGCCGACGTGATCATTGCGACCACCCACGGCGTGCTCTCCGGGCCGGCCCGCGAGCGGCTGTCCACCTGCGGCGCCCGCGAGGTCGTGGTGACCAACACGCTGCCCATCCCGGAGGACAAGCGCTTCCCGCAGCTGACCGTGCTGTCCATCGCCCCGCTGCTCGCCCGCGCGATCCACGAGGTGTTCGACGACGGCTCGGTGACCAGCCTGTTCAACGGCAACGCCTGAGCGAAGGCAGAACACCCCCTCTGACCTGCATCGCAGCGACTCTGTAGATCATTAGGGTCGCCCCTGGGCCACGGTCGGCCGCTCGGCGTGTGGGACAACAGCCGGCCGCCAGCGCCTATCCGGGACCGGGCCCCGGAGCCGAAGGACAAGCGGCTGTGCTGGCCGGACGGCGAGCCGACGCTGGCCGAGCTGCTGGTCATGATCGACCCGGCACCGGAGACCGAGCTGGACGAGTGACGGGCTGTAGAGCTGGAGCGAGGCCCCGGTATCAGATCAGGTGTCGTCGCACTTCGTCCGCGAAACGTGTGCGGCACGGGTCAACCCTGTTGATCTTCGGCCTGGGTACATTCTGCACTTCGTGATGCAGCACACCAATCCGCAAGGACAGCTGAGTTTCAGTGACCCAGGCGCCGGCTCCATCATCCCGTAGGTTCGCCGCCGAGCTGGCGGACCGCCTCAACGAGGTAGTGCCGACCGGATTCGCCGTGACCGCCGAGGACGTCACAGTCGAGCTCCGGCGCGGCGGTCAGTTCGTCGGCTCGACCGACATGGCCGAGCTCGTCGAGGACTCGGAGAACCTGGACGATCTGCCGGCGAATCTGGAGACTGCGGCGCGGGCGATCATGTCCAACATTCAGGACTGGATCGCCGACGCGACGTCCGATCCGTGGCCTGGCATCCGGTCACAACCGAATCCGAACGCCCGCGTCCAGGACCAAACGCTGCATATCTGGTTCGGCGACGCCGACGGCCAGGTGCTCAGTCTCCGGCCGCTCGATCTCGACTAGCGGACCTGTCGGTGCCCCCCGGCATGGTGGCGCGCATGCCCGCGCCCTGGTCTCGTCACTGCCCGACCTGCGGAAGCGACATGTCCTGGGAGCGCGGCGACCCCTGACCAGCCGCCAGAGGTCGCCACGCACTGGCTCTGCCTGAGGTACCAGTGCGCGAGCCGACGCAGCTTCAAGCCCGACGGGCGACCGTCCCACCGGGACAGCGCGCGCCGGGCCTGCCCGGCGGACATCGCTAGCAGTGTGCCTCGCCAGCGAGCTACGGCGTGCAACGGCAACGCCTGAGCGAGCTACCGCGCAGGCGCGGTAGCACCGGCGCGCGCTGGTTCGAACCAACCCCCGGCGAGTCGCTGGATTCCGCGGCACCCGCGCCGCCGCGCGCGCTGTGATCCGCATCACCCAGTTCGTCAAGAGCCCGCCAAGGAACGCCTCCCGCGCGCGAAGGAAACCACCGAGCCTCTCCCGGCGGGGTCTCCGGCGGTGCATACCGGTCAGGAGCGCCGGCGCCCGCCGGCGCGCACCCGTTCCTGAGAAGAGGATTCGGTGACGCTCGCCGAGCTGGTCCCATCGCTGCGCACCTCGCTGTCCGCCCGGCTGGAACCCGGGCTGTGGCCGTCCTCGGCACACGCCGACTGTGCCGGCGAGATCACCATCGGCGGCGTGCCGCTGAGCCACCTCGCGGCCCAGCACGGCACCCCGACCTACGTGCTGGACATCGACGACGTCCGGCTGCGCTGCCAGGAGTACCGCCAGACGCTGCCCGGGGTGGAGATCGCCTACGCGTCCAAGGCGTTCCTGTGCGCGGCGATGGTCCGGCTCGTCGCCGAGGAGGGGCTCACCCTGGACGTGTGCTCGACCGGTGAGCTCGCACTGGCCATCGGCGCCGGCTTCCCGGCCGGACGGATCGTCCTGCACGGCAACGTCAAGACCGTCGAGGACCTCAAGTCGGCACTGAGCGCCCGGGTGGGCCGGATCGTGCTCGACTCCACCGACGAGATCGACCAGCTGGCCGCACTGGCCCGACACCGCCAGGACGTGCTCATCCGGGTCACCCCCGAGGTGGACGCCGGCGCGCACAAGGCGGTGGCGACCGGCGTGGCGGACCAGAAGTTCGGCTTCGGGCTGAGCGACGGCGCGGCGGTGGACGCGGTGCGCCGGGTGCTCGACCACCCCGGGCTGCGGCTGGTCGGGCTGCACTGCCACCTGGGCTCGCAGATCAGCACCGTGGCGGCCTACGAGCTGGCCGCGCGGCGGATGGTGGACCTGCTCGCCGAGCTCGGCCATCGGTTCGGCTTCCAGGCCGCGCAGCTCAACCTGGGCGGCGGCCACGCGGTGCGCTACACCCGGACGGACCGGGCGCTGGACCTGGTCAGCTTCGCCAACCGGGTGCCCGAGGCGGTCCGCGCCGCCTGCCTGGAACACCGGGTGCCGAGGCCGGCGCTGACCGTCGAGCCCGGCCGGGCCATCGTCGGGCCGGCCGCCGTGGCGCTGTACCGGGTGGCGGCGGTGAAGCGGCGCCCCGGGCTGCGCACCTTCGTCGCGGTGGACGGCGGGATGAGTGACAACCCGCGGCCGGCGCTGTACGGCGCCCGGTACTCCGCCCGGCTGCTCGGCCGCCCACAGCGCGCGCTGCCCCGGCCGGTCACCGTGGTCGGCCGGCACTGCGAGGCGGGCGATGTGCTGGCCACCGATGTGCTGCTCCCCGAGGACGTCCAGGCCGGCGATCTGCTCGCGGTCCCGGTGGCCGGTGCGTACCAGGTCTCGATGGCGTCCAGCTACAACCTGATCGGCCGCCCGCCGGTGGTCGCGGTCAGCGGCGGGGCCAGCCGGCTGCTCATCCGCCGTGAGACCGAGGCGGACCTGCTCGGCCGCGACATGGAACTCGATGCAGCGCTCGACGGGAAGCGCGACACAAGGCTCGACACGGTGCCCGACGGAAAGCTCGACAGGAAGCGCGACCCGGCGCTCACCGCGGGTGCCGACGGGGCACTCGGGCGGGCTCACAGCGGGCCCCAGCTGGGGGGTTGACAGCTACTCCGGGTCGATGCCACCCGCCGGCCGAGTCTGACGTATGCTTTTCAGGTTGCCTCGGCGAGGGCGGACTACCGAATCCGCCGTGATCGACGTGGGTCGGCGGATGTGATCCGGCGCCCTGTCGTGCCGTGGCCCGCCCAGTAGACCGATCGTTTGCTAGTCGAGGAGTGCACCGCCGTGGCCGAGGTCCGTATCAACGCCGAACCCCGTACCGAGTTCGGGAAGGGCGCGGCCCGTCGCACGCGCCGTGCCGGCCAGATCCCGGCCGTGCTCTACGGCCGCGGCAGCGAGCCCGTGCACCTCGCGCTGCCGGCCCTGGACTTCGCCCGCGCGCTGCGGGACAACGGCCGCAACGCCGTGCTCACCATCGCACTCGAGGGTGGCCCGCAGCTGGCGCTGCCCAAGACCGTGGTCACCCACCCGATCCGCGACTACATCGAGCACGTCGACCTGCTGGTCATCAAGCGCGGCGAGAAGGTCGTCGTCGAGGTGTCGGTGCACATCGTCGGCGACGCCGTCTCCGGCGCCCTGATCACCCAGGAGCTGGACCGCCTCGAGGTCGAGGCCGATGTCTCCAGCATCCCGGACTCGCTCGAGGTCTCCATCGAGGGCGTCCAGATCGGCACCCAGATCCTGGCCGGCCAGGTCCCGCTGCCCGACGGCGTCAACCTGCGCACCGACGCGGAGTACCTGGTGGTCAACGTGGTCGCCTCGCCGACCGCCGAGGCCATGGAGGGCGAGGTCGACGCCGAGGGTGCTGGCGTCGTCGAGGACGCGCCGACCTCCGCCTCCGACGACAGCTGACCGGCCCGACCGGAAGACGATGAACGATACGGGGGCGTCCGGGCCCGGCCTAGTGGTCGGGCTCGGCAATCCCGGTCCGAAATACGCCGACACCAGGCACAACGTCGGTTTTGCGGTGGTCGAGCTGCTCGCCGCGCGGTCGAGCGCGAAGTTCCGGCCGCACAAGGGCGTCGCCGACGTGGCGGAAGGTCGGCTGGGCGGCGGCCGGGTGGTGCTGGCCAAGCCCCGTTCGTACATGAACGTCTCCGGCGGCCCGGTGGCCAGCGTGCTGCGCTACTTCCACGTCCCGGCCACCGAGCTGATCGTGGTGCACGACGACCTGGACCTGCCGTTCGGCACCATCCGGCTCAAACGCGGCGGCGGTGAGGGCGGGCACAACGGGCTGCGCTCGATCAGCCAGTCCCTCGGCACCAAGGACTACCTGCGCGCACGGTTCGGCATCGGCCGACCGCCCGGCCGGATGGACCCCGCCGACTTCGTGCTGCGCCGGTTCTCCGGCAGCGAGCGCACCGAGGCCGATCTGGCCGTCGACCTGTGCGCGGACGCGGTGGAGGCACTGCTGTCCGAAGGCCTGGAGCCGGCGCAGAACCGGTTCCACGCACTCACCTCGTAACCAGCTCGTAACCAGTCGTAACCAGCTCCGCCTCGGCCGCACGCTCTTCAGCCGCGTGCGGTGCTTCGGTGCGGGCGGTGCTTCCGGCGGGGTGGCGCGCCGGGTGGCAGCATCGGCAACCGTGAGCCGACTTCGCGGCTGGCCGTCCTTCCCCGACGAGCTGCCGACCTTTGACCCGACCGATGTCCCGTCCGCGCCGCACGAGCTGTTCCTGAGCTGGCTGAGCGAGGCCGGTGAGCACGTGCTCGCGCCACACGCGGTCACCCTGTCCACCGTGGATCCGGACGGCGCGCCGGACGCCAGGGTGGTCATCCTCAAGGACGTCGACGCGGCCGGTTTCTACGTCGCGTCCAGCGCGGACAGCCCCAAGGGCGTCCAGCTCGACAAGGACCCGCGCGCCGCGCTCACCTTCTTCTGGCCGGGTCGGGGGCGCCAGGTGCGGGTCCGGGGGGCGGCCAGCCCGTGCGACCCGGAGGTGTCCGCCGCCGACTTCCGCGCCCGCCCACCGGCATCCCGGGCGGAGGGGTTCATCGGGCGGCAGTCCGAGGTCCTGGACGACCCGGCCGAGCTGGTCGCCGCCGGCGAGGAGGCGCAGCGGCGGGTGGACGCCGACCCCGACCTGGTGCCACCCGGCTGGACCCGCTACCTGGTTTCGCCGCTGGCGGTGGAGTTCTGGCAGGCGCGGCACGACCGCAGGCACGTCCGGCTGCGCTACCTGCGCGCCGAGAAACTGCGCACCGGGATCCGCTGGCACACCGAGCTGCTCTGGCCGTAACCGCACCAATCTCGCCGTCGGAGTGCGTAATACGTACGAAGTGCGCAATATGCGTATCGACGGGTCCTCGCCGACGGTGTTGACTTCAGGCATGGGTCGACGGCCGGAGCTGACCCGACCAGAACCGGCCGTCGGCCCAGCTCCATGTCCAGGGTGCTTGCCGCTCAGGCGTCCAGGAGCTCCCGGGTGGCGGCGCGGCGCAGTTTGCCGGACGGCGTCTTGGGCAGCGAGGCCGGGGCGAGCACCACGACCCGGGCCGGCCGCACCCCGACGGAGGACACCACCCGGGCGGTGACCTGCTTGCGGATCAGCTCCTCCGCCTCGGTGTCGCCGGCCCGGCGCGACTCCACCACCACGACGAACGACTCCCGCCTGGACCTGCCCACCCCGCTGCCGGCGTCCATCCGGACCGCGACCACGTTGCCGGCTCGCACCCCGTCCACCTCGGCCGCGGCCCGCTCGATGTCGGTCGGGTAGATGTTGCGACCGCCCATGATGATCACGTCCTTGAGCCGGCCGCAGACCACCACCACCCCACCGGTCAGGTAACCCTGGTCGCCGGTGTCCAGCCAGCCGTCCGCATCCTGGGTGGCCACCGGGCCGTGCACGGTCAGGTAGCCGGGCGTCACCGACTCGCCGCTCAGCTGGATCGCGCCGACCTCGCGGTCACCGAGCACCCGTCCCTCGTCGTCGACCACCCGCGCGGTCAGCCCGGGCAGTGGCCGGCCGAGCAGCGGGAAGCGGCGCACCGCGCGATCCGGCTCGGCCTGCACGTCGACCGCCACCGCGCGACGGTGCGCCTCGAGCTCGTCCGCGTCGATGGTGTCCACCTCGAGCCCGGTCTCGACCGGGGCGAACGACACCCCGAGCGCCGTCTCGGCCATCCCGTAGGCGGCCACCACACACTCCGCGCGCAGCCCGAAGCGGGCGCCGGCCGCGGTGAAGGAGGCGACCGCGTCGGGGTCGATCGGCTCGGCCCCGTTCAGCGCGAACCGCATGCTGGACAGGTCCAGAGCGCCCTCGTCGGCCCGGCCCAGCTGGCGGCCGAGTACCGCGTAGGCGAAGTTCGGCGCGGCCGTGACCGTACCGCCGTACTTGCTGATCAGCTCGGCCCACAGCAGCGGGCGGCTGAGGAAGTCCACCGGGGTGACGGTGACCAACTCCAGGCCCACGGTCATCGGCACGGTCAGGAACCCGACCATGCCCATGTCGTGGAACAGCGGCAGCCAGGACACCATGACGTCCCGCTCCCGGCGCAGCTCGGAGGCCTGCACCATCGCGGTCAGGTTGGCGTAGAGGTTGCGGTGGGTGATCCGGACCGCCTTCGGCTCGGCGGTCGAGCCGCTGGTCAGCTGCAGCAGCGCGGTGTCGTCCTCGCCGTGCGGCAGGTCCGGTACCGGCGGGTCGACATCGGCGAACGCGGCGCCCAGCCCGGCGATCGGTCGGACCGTGATGCCGCGTTGGGTGAGCACGTCGGCCAGCGGGTCGAACGGCGGCCCGAGCAGCACCATGCCGGCGCCGATCATCCCCAGTACCTGCACCGTGTCCTCGGCCCAGGCGGCGAGATCGGTGCGCGGGGTGGGCTGGTGCAGCATGGTGACGCTGCCGCCGGCCAGCCAGACCGCCTGCGCCGCCGGCGCGATCAACGCCGGCTCGCCGGCCAGCACCGCCACCGCGGTACCCGGTGCCAAGCCTCCATCGATCAGGTCGGCGGCCATCCGCAGCGCGGTCGCATGGACCTCGGCCCAGCTCCGCCGGACCGGCTCGCGCGGCTCACCGGTGGTCATGCCGCGGGGCGACTCGGCGGCGCTGTGCAGCAGCAGATCAACAAATCGGCTCACAGGTCCGCAGCCTACGGGCGAGTAGCTAGGTGCGCGCGGGATCCGGGCACCCGACTCTCCTGGGCGCCGCAAACGGCGCAGAGATTTCGGACCCGGGACGCTAGTGTCCTGAGTCGGAAGTTCCTGCACCGCCTCCGGCGCCCGGACGGCGCCTGGCGGCGTTCTCGACCGCCTGGATATGCCCGATATCCAGGCGATCTGCGGCCTTGCCAGCCGCCGCCTGGATCACCCGGCTCCGGTGCGAACCTCCGACTCAGGACACTAGACTCCGCGGGCGTGTCCGACTTGCGCAGCGCTGTTGATCAGATAATGGCCCAGGCCCGCGCCGACCTGGAGAATCTCGTCCGCATCCCGAGCATCTGGGCCGACCTCGCGCACCGCGAGGACACCCGGCGCAGCGCCGAGGCGGTGGCCGAGCTGGCCGCCGGCGCCGGCGCCGAGTCGGTCGAGATCCTCGCGGCGCAGGGCGGCGCCCCGGCGGTGGTGGCGCACTGGCCCGCTCCGGAGGGCGCGCCGACCGTGATGCTGTACGCGCACCACGACGTGCAGCCCACCGGCGGCGACGAGAAGTGGACCAGCCCGCCGTTCGACCCCACGGAGCGGGACGGCCGGTTGTACGGGCGCGGCGCGGCCGATGACAAGGCCGGCGTGATGACGCACCTGGCGGTACTGCGGGCCTTCAGGTCGCTGCCCGGCGGCCTGCCGGTGGGCGTGACGCTGTTCATCGAGGGCGAGGAGGAGTCCGGCTCGCCGACGCTGACCGCGCTGCTCGCCGAGCACCACCGGAAGCTGGCCGCCGATGTGATCATCATCGCCGACTCGTCCAACCCGGCCGTCGACGTGCCGGCGCTGACCACCAGCCTGCGCGGCCTGGTCGACTGCACGGTCGAGGTCAAGATGCTGGAGCGCGCGGCGCACTCCGGGGTGTACGGCGGCCCGCTCGGCGACGCGCTGACCGCGCTGTGCCGGCTGCTGGCCACGCTGCACGACGACAAGGGCCGGGTGGCGATCCCGGGACTGGTGCACAACACCTCCGACGCCCCCGACCTGGACGAGGCCACCTTCCGCGCGGACGCCTCCGCGCTGGAGGGCGTCGAGCTGCTCGGCACCGGGACGCTGGTGGAGCGGTTGTGGCAGCAGCCGGCGATCGCGGTGCTCGGCATCGACGCGCCGAAGGTCTCCGAGGCGTCGAACGTGCTGCTGCCCTCGGCGCGCGCGGCGGTCAGCATGCGGTTGGCGCCGGGTCAGGACCCCGCTGTGGCGCAGCGTTCGCTGACCGAGCACCTGACCGGGCACGCGCCGTGGGGCGCCACCGTGACGGTGACCCCGGGGGCGGCGGCCGACCCGTTCGAGCTGGACCCGGTCGGCGCGGTGTACGACGCGGCCCGGCGGACGTTCTCGGCCGCGTACGGCAACGACGCGGTCGAGGTCGGCATCGGCGGTTCCATCCCGTTCATCGGGGAGTTCGCCCGCACCTTCCCCGGCGCCGCGGTGCTGGTCACCGGCGTCGGCGACCCGAAGAGCCGCTGGCACGGCATCGACGAGAGCCTGCACCTGGGCATGTTCGGCCACGCGGTGCTCGCCGAGGCACTGCTGCTCGCGGAACTCGGTAGCGCCGGGAAGTAGCTGCACCCTCGCCGAGGTCACCGAGGCGCTCGGCGCCGCCGGACTGGCCGCGGCGATCGAGCGCGGGCGGGCACTCTCGGCCGAGGACAGCTTCGCGCTGCTTACCTTTGACCCGGTGAGCGGACTCAGTCCGCCGTCGGGGTGAGCCCGCTGCAGACCGGTTCGATGTCCCTTCTGCCCGCGCGGCTGGGTGTGCAGCCGCCAGTAGTACTCGGCGATGTCATCCGGGTCGAACGACGTGCCCGGCGCGACCGCTCCGGCCACCGTCACCGAGGCCACGTGCACCCCGGACGGCCCGTACTCGGCGTCGAGCAGGCCGACCAGCGACCGTGATTGAGGCATCAGGCCCGGCGCCGGTACGGCGTCACCGCGAGCGGCGGCCCACTGACAGACCGCCGACATCGCACTGACACAGCCACCGACACAGCCACCGGCACAGGCACAGCCACCGGCACAGGCACAGCCACCCGGCCGGCACCGCTGTCAGCCGCCGGTGCGGACCAGCCGCCGCAGCGGGGCGCTGCGCAGGTACAGCGCCAGCCAGACCAGCACGCCGGTGTACACCGGGGACAGCACGTAGCCCCAGAACGGCAGCTCGGCCCGCATGTTGGTGCAGACCGCGCCGCCGAGGTAACCGGTCAGCAGCACCGCGCCGAACACAGCGGTCCGCGGGACCAGGTACAGCCCCAGACAGACCAGCAGCACCCCGCCGATCACCGCGACCTGACCGGCCGGGAAGCCCAGCTGGACGGTGGCCGCCACCACGGGCGGCAGCCGCAGCAGCTTGGTGACGGAGTCGAACAGCAGGAACAGGCCGACCAGGACCGTCAGCACCAGCCCGGTGCGGGCGGCGGCGCGGCTCGGGACGTCGGTCCGGTCAGCGGAGTCGGTGTTTGTGGTCATCGGGGTGGTCCTTCCGAGGGTTCGAAGCCGGTATTTGTCAGTGCGTCGAACAACAACTGGGCAGACCGACAGCGGCCGGCAAACTAACCGGGCCGGCTCCGAAATCTCTGTCCGGCCAGCTCTAACCGGCGGAGCGCCGGTCGCCCGACGGCGGGGCCGGCCTGGGCAGCGCGGCGTCCCGGCCCTCGTTGCGCCGGACGGCGGCCACCGCGAGCCGACTCAGCCGGGTCAGCGCGAGGTCGCCCATCGCGGTCGTCACCGGGTAGATCCGGTTGCTGACAAACGCGACCGACATCCCGGACACCGGGTCGCCCCACCCGCCGGAGCCGGCGTACCCGAAGTGCCCGAACGCCCTCGGCAGCCAGACTCCGGGCACAAACCCCTGGTGGTAGCCCAGCCGCCAGAACATCGGGATGCCCAGGCAGCGGTCCGGGGCGCGGGTGTGCACCCGGTTGAGGCCGCGGACCGCGGCACCGGACAGCAGCCGCTTGCCGCCCGCGACGCCGTCGTTGGCCAACGCGCCGTACAGCACCGCCAGCGACTCGGCGCTGAACACACCGTTGGCCGCCGGCATCTCGGTGTCCAGGATCGCCGGTTGTGGCCCCTGGAACAGCTCATGCACACCGGGTACGAACATGGTCTCGAGGCCGCGGCGCGGCGGCAGCACCCCGGGGAACGGCGCAAAGCCGAGCCGGGACACCAGCGGCGACAGCGGCCGGAACCACCCCACCGTGGCGGCGACCCGCTGCTGGCCGGTGCGGGGGCGGCCGATGTGCAGCCCGTCGATGCCGAGCGGCTCGTTGACCTCGGTCTGCACCAGCTCCGCCATGCCCTTGCCGGTCACCGCCCTGGCCAGCCCGGCGAGCAGCCAGCCGAACGTGATGGCGTGATAGGCCGAGGTGCCGGGTCGGTGGTCGGGAGTGTGCGCGGCCAGGCGTTGCTCGGCGGCGAGATGGTCCAGCATCGCGGCGCCGGTCGGCGCGATCGGTGCGAGCTTGTCCAGCCCGGCCTGGTGGGTGAGCAGCTGCCGGACGGTGAGCCGGCCCTTGCCACCGGCGGCGAACTCCGGCCAGTACTGCGCGACCGGCTCGTCGTAGCCGAGCAGGCCACGGTCGGCGAGCCGGTGGATCACGGTGGCCGCGACGCCCTTGGTGGTGGAGAAGGAGAGCCCGAGGCTGTCGCGCTGCCACCGGCGGCCGGTGCCCGGGTCCGCCACGCCACCCCAGATGTCGACGACGGTGCGGTCCCGGTACCGCAGGACGAAGGAGCCGCCGCCGCGGCGCGGTGAGCGGAACAGCCGGGTGAACAGCCGCGCCACCGGTTCGTAGCCGGGTTCGACATACCCTTGGTAGTCAGTCACGGCGAGCCTCCAGGTAGCGCGGTCAGCCTTCGGCGGTTTCGGCGGCGAGCAGCCACTCTTCCTCGACCTTGGCGCGCTCGGCCACGAGGGCACGCAGCTCGGCGTCCAGTTCGAGCAGCCGGGGCGGGTCGGTGGCGGCCTCGGCCAGCGCGGTGTGCAGCTTGGCCTCGCGGGTGTTCAGGGTCTCCAGCCGCCGCTCCAGCCGCCGCGCCTCCTTCTGCGCGTCGCGGCGCTCACCGGAGCTGGCGGCGGGCTGATCCGCCGGCTGCGCGGGCGCCCCTCCCGCCTGGGCGGAGGACCTCGCCGGCGACGCCACCGGGGACCGGGCCGGTGACATGGCCGCCGGCCCGGCCGGGGTGGGCAGCGCGGCCCGGCGCTTCAGGTACTCCTCGATGCCACCGGGCAGGTGGGTGATCCGACCCTCGCCGAACAGCGCCACCACGGTGTCGCAGACCCGCTCGATGAGGTACCGGTCGTGGCTGACCACCACCAGGGTGCCCGGCCAGCCGTCGAGCAGGTCCTCCAGGCGCTGCAACGTGTCGATGTCCAGGTCGTTGGTCGGCTCGTCGAGCAGCAGCACGTTCGGCTCGCCCATCAGCAGCCGGGTCAGCTGCAGCCGCCGCCGCTCGCCGCCGGACAGCTCGCCCACCGGCGTCCACTGCCGGGCCGCCGGGAAACCGAGGCGCTCCAGCATCGAGGACGCGGTCAGCTCGTTGCGCCCGACGGTGACGAACCGGGCGATCTCCTCGACCGCCTCCAGCACCCGCTGCGTTGCCGGCAGGTCGACCAGCTCCTGGGTCAGGTGCGCCAGCCGGACCGTCTTGCCGGTCACCAGCCGGCCGCCGTCCAGCTCGCGCTCGCCGCCGAGGGCGCGCAGCAGCGTCGTCTTGCCCGACCCGTTCACCCCGACCAGCCCGATCCGGTCGCCGGGTCCGAGGCGCCAGGTGACCCGGTCCAGCAGGGTGCGGTCCGGCACCCGCAGCGTGGCGTCCTCCAGCTCCAGCACCTGGCGGCCCAGCCTGGCCGAGGCGAACGCCATCAGCTCGGGGGCGTTGCGCGGGTCCGGCACGTCGGCGATGAGCACCTCGGCCGCCTCGATCCGGAACTTCGGCTTGGACGTCCGTGCCGGGGCGCCGCGGCGAAGCCACGCCAGCTCCTTGCGGGCCAGGTTGCGGCGCCGCTCCTCGGCCGCGTCGGACTGGCGGGCGCGCTCCGCGCGGGCGTACACCCAGTCCGCGTAGCCGCCGGTGTAGGACTCGACCCGGCCGGCCGTGTCGCCGCCGCCGACCTCCCAGGTGCGGGTGCACACCGCGTCCAGGAACCACCGGTCGTGGGTCACCACGAGCACCGCGCAGCGCCGGGCGACCAGGTGCTCGGCCAGCCAGGCGATGCCCTCCACGTCGAGGTGGTTGGTGGGCTCGTCGAGCACGATCAGGTCGGACTCGGCCACCAGGGCGGCGGCCAGCGACACCCGGCGCCGCTCGCCACCGGACATGCCGTCCACGGTGCGGTCCAGGTCGGTGATGCCCAGGCCGTTGAGCACCGAGCGGATCAGGGGGTCGGCGGCCCACTCGTGGTCGGCCGAGTCGGCGGTCACCCCGAGCGGGCCCAGCACGACGTCACGCACCTGGGCGCCGGCCGGCAGGATGTTGTGCTGGCCGACCACCGCGATCCGGACGCCGCGCATCCGGCTGACCCGGCCGCCGTCCGGTTCGCGGGCGCCGGTGAGCACGTCGAGCATGGTCGTCTTGCCGCCGCCGTTGAGCCCGACCACGCCGATCCGCTCGCCGGCGGCCACCCCCAGCGACACGCGGTCCAGCAGCACCCGGGAGCCATCCCCCGGCACGGTCGCGGTGACCGCCTCGAAGTTGATCAGGTTCGTTCCGTCGGCCATCAGTTGGGCGGCCCCTTCGGTCTCAAGCTCGGGCTGGCGGCGGGAAGTACGGCGGGGTGGGCGGGCCGGGCGGCGCGCCGTTCGGCCCGAGCTCGTCGTCGCCCACCACCCGGGCGCCGGGCACCGGGCCGTGCGCCACCCGCACCGTGCGGCACACCCCGGCGCCGGACAGCTCGGTCGCCACGCTCACCGCCGTCTCGGCGTCGGAGCACAGGAAGGCGCAGGTCGGGCCGGAGCCGGAGATGATGCCGGCCAGCGCGCCGGCCTGCACCCCGGCGCGCAGGGTGCGGCGCAGCGCGGGTTCCAGGCTCACCGCGGCGGCCTGCAGGTCGTTGCTGAGCAGCAGCGCGAGCTGGCGCGGGTCGCCGGTGGCCAGCGCCTCCAGCACCGGCTCCACACCGCCGGCCCGGGGCGGCACCGTGGGCGAGCCGGACAGCCCGCGCAGCCGGTCCAGCTCGGCGAACGCGGCCGGGGTGGCCAGGCCACGGTGGTGCAGCGCGATCACCCAGTGCTGGGGGTGCCGGCTCAACACCGGTACCAGCTGCTCGCCCCGCCCGGTACCCAGCGCGGTTCCGCCGTACAGCGCGAAGGTGACATCACTGCCCAGCTCGGCGGCCAGCGCGGCGAGCTGGTCACGCGGCAGGTCCAGCTTCCACAGCGCGGACAGCGCGACCAGGGTGCCGGCCGCGTCCGCGCTGCCACCGGCCATGCCGCCGGCCACCGGGATCCCCTTGCGCAGCACCACCCGCACGTCCGGGTCGCGACCGGCCAGCTTGGCCAGCGCAAGCACCGCCCGCCAGGCCAGGTTCCGCTCGTCGGTGGGCACCTCGACCGGGCTGCCGGTCCCGCCCTCGCCGTGCACGTCGACACCCGGCTGGTCGGTTGCGGCCACGGTGACCTCGTCGAACAGGCTCACCGCGTGGAACACCGTGACCAGGTCGTGGAAGCCGTCCTCGCGCGGTTCACCGACCGCGAGATGGAGGTTGACCTTCGCCGGGACACGCACGGTGACCGGCGGCGGGACGATGGCGAGCACGTCGATCACTCTACGTGCGCGTACCGGCGGCAGGCCCACACGGTCCGCGCGCCGCCGCGATCCTGGTGAAGTCGGCCACCGAGAGCCGCTCGGCCCGCGTGCCCGGGTCCACCTCCGCCGCCCGCAGCACCTGCTCCGCGGCCACCGGCGAGCCCGCCCACCCGGCCAGCGCGCCGCGCAGCGACTTGCGGCGCTGGGCGAACGCGGCATCCACCACGGCGAACACCGCCGTCCGCGTCGCCTCCGAACCGGTTGGCTCGGCGTGGCGGCGCACCGACAGCAGCGCCGAGTCCACCCCGGGCACCGGCCAGAACACCGCGCGCGGCACGGGACCGGCGCGGCGGGCGGCGGCGTACCAGGCCAGCTTGACGCTCGGCGCGCCGTACTCCCGGCCACCCGGGCCCGCGGCCAGCCGGTCCACCACCTCGGACTGGATCATCACCAGCCCGTGCCGCAGCGACGGGAGTACCTCGAGCACGTGCAGCAGGACCGGCACGCCGACGTTGTAGGGCAGGTTGGCCACCACCGCGGTCGGCGGGCGG
>DASYLM010000121.1:0-15680 GCA_036009565.1 Pseudonocardia sp.
AGCGAGGTGGCCGGGTAGAGGCCGCCGAGCGCGTCCCGGGTGGCCTGCTCGGTGCGCATGTCGTAGAGCACCTTGGCCTGGCCGGTCTGCACCAGCTGCGCGACCGTCGGATCGGTGGTCATCCCCGCGTCGATGCCCCCGTTGGCCAGGCTGGCGATGAACGTCTGCCCGGCGCCGACCTTGACCGGCGTGAAGTCCGCCGTGCTGACACCCGCCTTGCCGGCCAGCGCCTTGGTCAGGAAGTCGGTCGACGAACCCAGCGAGGTGATACCCATCTTGCGGCCCCGGAAGTCCGCCGCGCTCCGGATCTGGTCGGCCTTGGCGGTGGCCACCATGATGACCTCGCCGGGGATGTTTGCCATCTGCACCACGCTGGTGATGCACTGATCCTTGGCCTGCAGGTCCACGGTGTGGTCGTAGAACCCCACCACGCCCTGCACGTCGCCGGAGATCAGCGCGGTCTCCGCGTTCGCGCCGGACGGCTGGTTGAGCAGCTCCACGTGAACGCCGGCGCGGTCGAACCCACCCAGCTGCTGGGTCAGCATGGCCGGCAGGTAGATCACCTTCTCCAGCCCGCCGACCATCAGCTTGATGGTGGGCCTGCCGTCGGACCCCAGTGACAGGGTGCGCGAGTCCCGGCAGCCGACCAGGCTCAACAGTGCCAGTGCGACGGCCATGACGACGCCGACCGCTCGATAGCTACGGGTCATCGCCGGCCTCAGATCTGTGCCGCGGTGGCGCCGACGTTCGGCCGCCAACCCAGCAGCCGGCCCTCCAGCGAACCGATCAGCGACTCGGCGAGCAGGGCCACCACAGTGATGATGATCATGCCCGCGAAGACCCCGGCGGTGTCGAAGGTGCCCTGCGCGTTGGAGATCAGGAACCCGATGCCGGCCTGCGCACCGGTGTACTCCCCCACCACCGCGCCGATCAGCGCGAAGCCGAACGCGGTGTGCAGCGAGGACAGGATCCAGGACGTCGCGCTGGGCAACACGATGCTGCCGAGCACCTGGCCCTTGCTGGCGCCCAGGATGCGGGCGTTGTCGATCAGGTTGCGGTCCACCTCGCGGGCACCGGTGAACGCGTTGAAGAACACCACGAAGAACACCAGCACGACCACGGTGGCCACCTTGGAGGACAGCCCGAGCCCGAACCAGATGACGAACAGCGCCGCCAGCACGATCCGGGGCACCGCGTTGACCGCCTTGATGAACGGGGCCAGCACGTCGGCCAGGTACCGGCTGCGCCCGAGCAGCACGCCGAGCACCACCCCCGCGACGGTGCCGATCATGAACCCGATCACCGCCTCCTCGACGGTGACCCAGATGTGCAGCCAGATCGACCCGAAGTCGGTGCCCACGGTGAACCACTCGACGAGGCGGTCCCAGATCTTGGACGGCCGGGAGTAGAAGAACTGGTCGATCCACTGCAGCCCGACGACCAGCTCCCAGCTGCCCAGCCAGACCACCACGATGGCCAGCCGCAGCAGCCAGGTGTTGCGCTTGCGGCGACGCTGGGCGCGGCGCGCCCCGGTCAGGATGGACTGCTCGGTCTCCTCGGTCTCGGGGCCGCCGGCCGGCGCCGGTGTCACGGCCTGCTTGGTGTCAGGAGACACGAGCCACGCTCCCTACCGGTCCGACGTGCCTGGTCTTGTCCACCTCGACGCGCAGCGACTCCCAGATCTCCCGGTAGATCGCCAGGAAGTCGGGGGTCAGCCGCAGCTCCTCCACCGCGCGCGGGCGGGGCAGCGGGATCGGGAAGACGTCCTTCACGGTGGCCGGGCTGGCGGTCATCACCACAACCTTGTCGGCCAGCGCGATGGCTTCGTCCAGGTCGTGCGTAACGAAGATCACCGCCGCGCCGCTGCCGGCCCACAGCCGCAGCAGCTCGTCCTGCATGTTGGCCCTGGTCTGCACGTCGAGCGCGGAGAACGGCTCGTCCATCAGCAGGATCCGGGGGTCGGTCACCAGCGTCTGGGCCAGCGCGACGCGCTTGCGCATGCCGCCGGAGAGCTGGTGCGGGTAGTACCGCTCGAACCCGGACAGCCCGACCCGGTTCACCCAGTCGGCCGCCTGCTCGCGTGCCTTCGCCTTCGCGGCACCGCGGAAGCGCGGACCGGAGGCGACGTTGTCCAGCACCGTGCGCCACGGCATCACCGCGTCGGACTGGAACATGTAGCCCACCCCGTCCGGGATGGACGACACCTTGGTGCCGTCCACCAGCACCTGCCCGGCCGAGGCCGGCTGCAGCCCGGACACCAGGGACAACGCGGTGGACTTGCCGCACCCGGTCGGTCCGACCACGGCCACGAACTCGCCGGCCTCGACTGCCATGGTGAGCTCGCGGACGGCGGTGTGCACCGTCCCGCCGGCTCCGGGGAAGCGCTTGGTGGCTTTGATCAACTCGATCAGTGGATGATCGGGGCGTGCGGTGGGTGGTGCTGACACGGTGACTCCTTCGTCACGGCACTCGGCTTCGGCAGGCCAGGTCTGTGGACCGGGACGGTAGGTCGCCCGGCACGAACATCCGGCGTTCTCCGCGTTGTCGGCCCGCTGTGCGCGTTCTCCGTCTTTTGCGCGTTGTGCTCACTCACCTGGTCACGGCGGGTACGTTGCTGCCATGTTCGGATCCGGCGTACTCGGCAGGCTCCGGTTCAGCCGGCAGATCTTCCTGCTGCAGACCGTCCTGGTGGTGCTGCTCATCGGCCTGGTGGCGGTACTGGTCGGCTGGCTGCTGCGCAACACCCTCACCGACGAGTACGGCGAACGGGCACTCGCCATCGCACGGACCGTCGCGGCGGACCCGGAGGTGGTCACCGCGGTGGCCGCGAAGAGCTCGGGGGGCGCGTTGCAGCACGAGGTCACCGACCTCACCGCGCGCACCGGCGCGCTGTTCGTGGTGGTCACCGACGACCGCGGCATCCGGCTGGCGCACCCGGACGCGGGTCAGGTCGGCGAGATGGTCAGCACCGACCCGTCCGAGGCGCTGGCCGGCCGTGAGGTGGTCAGCGCGGTGGAGACCGGCACCCTGGGTCGCTCGGTGCGCAGCAAGACCCCGGTGCTCGGCCCGGACGGCGCGGTCGTCGGTGAGGTCAGCGTCGGCTACGCGGTGACCGCGCCGGCCAACGAGACCCGCCGGCTGCTGACCCTGCTCGGCGTGTTCACCGTGGCTGCCATGCTGCTGGGGGCGGCCGCGTCCTGGCTGCTGAGCCGGCGGCTGCGGCGGCTCACCCACGGCGTGGAGCCGCGCGAGCTGACCGGGATGCTCTACGAGCACGAAGCGGTGCTGCACGGCATCGGCGAGGGCGTGCTGGCCGTCGACGCGCAGCACCGGATCTCGGTGCGCAACACCGAGGCGGAGCGGCTGCTCGGCACCCCGCTGCCGGTCGGCGGCCCGGCGGACGAGCTGGCCGTGTCGCCGAGGGTGCACCGGGCGCTGCGCGAGCCCCCGGTGGACAACGTGCTCGCGGTGGCCGGTGACCGGGTGATCGTGCTCAACTCCCGGCCGGTGCGCCGCGACGACCGGGCGCTGGGCACCGTGCTCACCTTCCGGGACCGCACCGACCTGGACATGCTGACCCGCGAGCTGGACTCGGTGCGCTCACTCACCGACGGCCTGCGCGCCCAGCGCCACGAGTACTCCAACCGGCTGCACACCCTGTCCGGGTTGCTGCAGCTCGGCCACCGCACCGAAGCGCTGGACTACCTGCAGACGCTCACCGAGACCGGTGCCGGCCGGCCCACCGGTATCGACGGCGCGGTGCGCGACCCGTACCTGAGTGCACTGCTGCTGGCCAAGACGGAGCAGGCCAGGGAGAAGGACATCGAGCTGCGGCTGACCGAGGACTCCTCGGTGCCGGGCCTGGTGGACGACCCGGTGGCGGTCACCACCGTGCTCGGCAACCTGCTGGACAACGCGCTGCGGGCCGCCCAGCTGGCCTCCCGGCGACCCGCCTGGATCGAGGTGACCCTGCTGGCGGACCGGGACACGCTGCACCTGTCGGTGCAGGACAGCGGGACGGGGGTACCGCCCGAGCTGCGGGCGTCGGTGTTCGACGAGGGGGTCACCACCAAGCTGACCCCCGGTCACGGCTTCGGCCTGGCGCTGGCCCGGCACGAGGCGCGCGGCCGGGGCGGCGATCTCTGGCTGGTCGACGGCGGCACCGCGAACGGCGGCACCGGAGACAGCGGCAACGCGAACAGCGGCACCGGGCATGTCGGCACCGGGAACGGCGGCGAGGCGGAGGGCTCCGAGGACGGTGCACTGTTCGTGGCCGCGCTGCCCGGGGTGCTGTCCGCGCCGGCCAGCTCACCGGCCGGCGGTGGCCGGTGATCCGCACGCTGATCGTGGACGACGACTTCCGGGTGGCCGGGGTGCACGCCGGCTTCGTCGCGGACGTGGCCGGCTTCGAGGTCGTCGGGGTGGCCCGCACGGCGGCCGAGGCGCGGGCCAAGGTGCGTGAGCTGCGACCGGACCTGCTGCTGCTGGACATCTACCTGCCCGACCACTCCGGGCTGACGCTGCTCGCCGAGCTGGCCACCGACACCGTGGTGCTCTCCGCCGCATCGGACGCACGCACGGTGCGCGCCGCGATCCGCGCCGGCGCGCTGAACTACCTGGTCAAACCGTTCACCCGACGCCAGCTCGCGGACCGGCTGGCCAGTTACGCGCGGTACCGCGGCGGGCTGGACACCGATCGGGGGCTGACCCAGGCCGAGATCGACCGGTCGTTCCGGGTGCTGCACGAGCAGGACCGCACGCTCGCGCCGAAGGGCCAGTCACCGGCCACCTCGCGGCTGGTCTCGGAGCGGCTGCGGGCCACCGGGGAGCCGCTGTCCGCCGCGGAGGTCGCCGCCCAGCTCGGAATCGCGAGGGCGACCGCGCAGCGCTACCTCACCGCGCTGGCCGACGCCGGCACGGTCGAGATGCGGCTGCGCTACGGGGTCACCGGCCGCCCGGAGCACGAGTACCTGTGGGCGGCCGGCGGCTGACCCGTCGGGAGGCCCGAGGCCCCCTACCACCACTCCTCGGGCAACTTGGACTCGATCGCCCTGAGATGGGCGCGCGCACAGTCGGCGCACATCCAGCTGCTCCGGCCATCCGGTCCGCGATCGCACACCCACGACAGCGAGCTGGCCGGCCCGGGGTCGCCCGGGCGACCGCAGGCGCGGCAGGTTTCCGGTTCGTTCATCCGCCATAGTGTGCCGGCCCCGACCGGGGTCGATGACCGCCGCGCGCCCAGCGCGCGCCTCCCTCGGCGACCGGCAGCTCCGGTGCGCCCAGCGATCGCGCTCTGTTACGACTGGGCTACCAGGACTGGGCTACCAGGACTGGGCTACGCCACGCTCGCGCAACCCTGACGCCCGCGACCTTCCGCGACCTCGGCGGCAGCCGTCCCGGTCTCGGTCAGGACGGCAGCGGCGGCGGCGGCCCGAGCCTCGGCGTGCCGGGCGTAGCGGCCGGCCAGCCACGCGCACACCATCAGCTGGATCTGGTGGAACAGCATCAGCGGCAGCACCAGCAGCCCGACCCCCTGGCCGGCGAACAGCACCCCGGCCATCGGCAGCCCACTGGCCAGGCTCTTCTTGGAGCCGCAGAACAGGATGGTGATCCGGTCCGCCCGGGAGAACCCGAGCCAACGGGGCACCAGCGAGGTCACCGCGAGCACCACACCGAGCAGCACCGCGTCGGTGACCGCGAGCATGCCGAGCGAAGCCAGCGAGAGCTGGTGCCAGAGCCCGGCGGCGACCGCCGCGCTGAACGCCGTGTACACGACCAGCAGGATCGACCCCCGGTCCACCACCGACAGCATGCGGTGCTGCCGGGTCACCCAGTCCGCGAGCCAGGGCCGCAGCAGCTGCCCGAGCACGAACGGGGCCAGCAGCTGCAGGGCCACGTCGAGCACCGCCCCGCCGGAGATGCCACCGTGCGCGGACATCAGCAGCCCGACCAGCAGCGGGGTGAACACGATCCCGGCCAGGTTGGACAGCGAGGCGGCGCAGATCGCCGCCGGCACGTTGCCCTTCGCCACCGAGGTGAACGCGATGGAGGACTGCACGGTGGACGGCAGGCAGCTCAGGAAGAGCACGCCGAGCGCCAGCTGATGCGGCAGGACCGAGCGCGGGATCCACTGGGCGGCCAGCCCGAGCAGCGGGAACAGCACGAAGGTGGCGAGCAGCACCGTGCTGTGCAGCCGCCAGTGCCGCAGCCCGGCGACCGCCTCGCGGGGGGACAACCGGACCCCGTAGAGGAAGAACAGCACCCCGATGGCCAGCGTGGTCAGGTGCGAGACGTCGACCGCGGCGGCGCCGCGAGCCGGGAGCAGCGCGGCGACCGCGACGGTGAGCAGGATCAGCACCATGAAGGTGTCGATCGGCAGGCGTTTGCGCACGCGCGCCAGTTGGCTCAACAGTCGGTTCACGTCTTCGATGATGCGTGCGGAACAGTGATTCGGAAACGAGTATGCCGCGATGATTGTCATCACAACTCGGACTAATGCCAGGTTAAGCTGTTGGACGTGTTGGACCCCACACACCTGCGGTCGTTCGTCACGGTCGCCCGGCTGCTGAGCTTCACCCGCGCCAGCGAGCACCTGGGGATCCGACAGTCCACCGTGAGCCAGCACATCCGGAAGCTGGAGGCGGCGATCGGCCGGCCCCTGCTGGTCCGGGACACCCACTCGGTCGCGCTCACCCCGGACGGCGAGGCGATGCTCGGTTTCGCCGGCACCATCCTGGACGCGTCGGAGCGGGCCGTCTCGCACTTCGGCGGGCCGCAGATCCGGGGCCGGCTGCGCTTCGGCCTCTCCGAGGACCTGGTACTCAGCCGGCTACCCCAGATCCTCACCGAGTTCCGCCGCCGACACCCGCTGGTCGACCTCGAGCTCACCGTCGGGCTCGGTGCCACCCTGCGACACCAGGCGCGGAACCGTGAGCTGGACCTGGTGTTCGCCAAACGCACCGCCGGGCAGACCGACGGGGTCCCGGTATGGCGGGACCGGTTCGTCTGGGTGGGCGGCGCCGAGCTCCCCGGCCTCGGCCCGTACGACCGGGTCCCGCTGGTCAGCTACCCACCGCCGAGCAGCTCGCGGACCGCCGCTGTCGCCGCGCTGGAGGCCACCGGCCGGCCGTGGCGGTTGGCCTGCACCAGCGGCAGCCTCAGTGGGCTGCACGCCGCCGCGCTGGCCGGCCTCGGCGTCGTCCCGCATGCCGAGACGCTGATCCCCGCCGGCCTGAGCCCGGTCCCCGCGAGAGCCGCCCTGCCGCCGCTGCCCACGTTCGAGTTCGTGCTGTCCAGCGGCCAGCACACCTTCGACGGCCCGGGCGCCGCGCTGGCCGAGACCATCCTCAACTCGGCCGACCGGCTGCGCTCCGGCGAGCCACCCGAGCGCGGCCGTTAGACCCTGTGAGTGGTATTGGTCGCCAGGGCGACCAATACCACTCACAGGGTCAGCGGCGGGTGCGCAGGTAGTCGGCGACCACCTCGGCGCCGAGCCCGTCCAGTGACGGAGCCACCACGCGGCCGCCGCAGCGGCGTGCCACGTCGTCCATGAAGGCCGCCAGCCGGGGGTCGTCGCCGAGCACGAAGAAGGTGAACGCCGCCTTCATGCCCGCCAGCCGGTCCACCTCGCCGACCGTGGCCCGCAGTGTGTGCAGGCTCGGTGGGTAGTCGAAGTACGCCTCGCCGTCCGGCTCCAGGTGCGCGGTCGGCTCGCCGTCGGTGACCACCAGCACCACCGGCATCGCGTCCGAGTGCTTGCGCAGGTGCCGCTCGGCCAGCATCAGCGCGTGGTGCAGGTTGGTGCCCTGCGCGTACGCGCCCTCCAACCCGACCAGCTCGCCCAGCTCGACGGTCTGCGCGTGCCGCCCGAAGGTGATCAGCGCCAGGTCGTCGCCCCGGAACCGGGTGGAGATCAGCTGGTGCAGGGCCAGCGCGGTGCGTTTCATCGGCACCCAGCGGCCCTCGGCCACCATCGACCAGGAGGTGTCCACCAGCAGCGCCACCGCGGCCCGGGTGCGTTGCTCGGTCTCCACCACCTCCACGTCGCTCACGTCGAGCCGCCTCGGGTCGCCACCGGCGCGCCGAAGCTCCGCGTTGAGCAGGGTGCGGGGTACCGACCAGGCCTCGGTGTCGCCGAACGCCCACGGCCGGGTCGCCCCGGTCGCCTCGCCGGCCGCGCCGGAGCGACGGGTCTCCCGCTCGCCCCGCCGCGCCCCGATCCGGTCCACCACGTCCCGCAGCGCGGACTCCCCCAGCCGCCTGATGGCCTTGGGGGACAGCTGCAGCGACCCGTCGGCGGCCCGCTCGAACAGGCCCTGGCGCTGCAGCTCGCGCTCCAGGTCGGCCAGCGTCCTGGCATCGACCCTGGCATCCTCACCGAGCAGGTCGCCGATCGCGTCCAGATCGATGTCCTCGAGCCGGGCGCCCGGGTAGCTCTGCGCCAGCTGCTCGGCCAGCGCGTCCAGCTGCCCGAGCTCCTCCATCGCTCGGGTGGCCTCACCCATGCCCATCGGGTTGTCGCCGCGGAACCGTCCCGAGCCCTGCCAGTCCTCACCCGGCCGCAGCCCCTGCAGCTGGGCGTCCAGCTGGGCCAGGGCCTGCGCCAGCCGGGGGTCGCCGAACGCCTGCTGGGCCAGCTCGGACAGCTCGGCGCGCTGCTCGGCGGACATCGAGTTGAGCATCCGCTGCGCGGCGGCGGCGCGGGCCGCGAGCAGGTCGACCAGCTCCTCGGTGTTCTGCGGGTTCTCCGGGAAGAACTCACCGTGCTTGGCCATGAACTCGCCGAACTGCTCGGCGGTGTCGCGCCCCTGGGCGTGCTGGGCCAGCAGACTGTTGAGGTCGTCGAGCATCTCCCGGACCCGCTCGACGTCCTCCGCGCTGGCGTTCTCCATCGCCTGCTTCATGCCCTCGAAGCGCTGGTCCAGCATCTCCCGGCCGAGCAGGTCGCGGATCTCCTGGTACGCCTCGCGGGCCTCGGCGGAGCGCCAGTCGTAGGAGTCCAGCTCCCGGACCGCGCCGCCGGTGTCGCTCGGCAGCGCGTCGAGCTGCATCTCCCGGAACCGGGCGTCGTCACTGTCCTCGTTGCCCAGTGCCTCCCGCTCGGCGTCCATGGCGCGTTGCAGCAGCTCCCGGACCTCCTCCAGGGTGCCGTCCAGCCGGTTGTCGCGTTGCAGGTCGCGGCGGCGCTGCCAGACCTGGCGGGTCAGGTCGTCCAGGCCGCGCCGGTTCTGCATGCCCCGGCGCAGCAGTTCCTGCAGGGCCTGCCGGGGGGACGAGCCCTCCATCACGTCCCGGCCGATCTCGTCCATCGCGGCCCGGATGTCGAACGGCGGGGCCAGCGGGTCCGGGCCGCCCGCGTAGGGCCCGTAGGCATAGCGGCGGCGGCGCCGGCCGCGCTTTCCGGTGAACGGGGACTCAGCCATAGCTGACCGTGTCACCGTCGTCGGACTCGTCCTTGGCCAGCTTGCGGGTGAGGAACAGGTACTCCAGGGCCAGCTCGGCGGCCGAGGCCATCGGGCCGGGATCCTCGGTGCCGGATGCGTCGAGGCGCTTGGCCACCTCGGTCAGCGCCGGAACCGACGGCAGCGCGGCCACGACCTCGGCGGCCGGTACCCGCTCGCCGGTGCGCACCGGCCTGCTGGCGACCTGGTCGGCCAGCTCGGACAGGTCCACCCCGCGCAGCGCGAACCGCGCGGTGTCGGCGATCGCCCGGCGCAGCAGGTGCTCCAGGACCTCCTCCTCGCGGCCCTCCTCGCCGGAGGCGAACTCCAGCTTGCCGCGCAGCACGGCCGGCACCGACTCGAGATCGACGGGGCGGGCGTACGCCCTGCTCTCCCCGGTGATCGCGGCCCGGCGCAGCGCGGCGGCGGCCACTGTCTCGGCGGCGGCCACCGCGAACCGGGCGGACACCCCGGACGACTGGTCGACCGCCGTGGAGTCGCGCAGGTGCCGGGTGAACCGGGCGACCACCTCGATCAGGTGCCGGGGGACGTCGGCGACCAGCTCGGCCTCCTGCGTGACCAGGGTGACCTCGTCAGCCACCTCCAGCGGGTAGTGGGTACGCACCTCGGCCCCGAATCGGTCCTTGAGCGGGGTGATGATCCGCCCTCGGTTGGTGTAGTCCTCGGGGTTGGCGCTGGCCACCAGCAGCACGTCCAGTGGCAGCCGCAGCGTGTAGCCGCGGACCTGGATGTCGCGCTCCTCCATCACGTTGAGCAGCGAGACCTGGATCCGCTCGGCCAGGTCGGGCAGCTCGTTGATGGCCACCACGCCGCGGTGCGCCCGTGGCACCAGGCCGAAGTGGATGGTCTCCGGGTCGCCCAGCGAGCGGCCCTCGGCGACCTTCACCGGGTCCACGTCGCCGATCAGGTCAGCGACCGCGGTGTCCGGGGTGGCGAGCTTCTCGGTGTACCGCTCGGAGCGGTGGCGCCAGCGGACCGGCAGGTCATCGCCCAGTTCGGCGGCCCGCCGGATCGAGATGGGTGCGATGGGCTCATAGGGGTGTTCGCCCAGCTCGGAGCCCTCGATGACCGGGGACCACTCGTCGAGCAGTCCGACCAGGGAACGCAGCAGGCGGGTCTTGCCCTGGCCGCGCTCGCCGAGCAGGACCACGTCGTGGCCGGCGATCAGGGCGCGCTCCAGCTGTGGGAGAACGGTGGATTCGAAGCCGACGATGCCGGGCCACGGGTCGCGGCCCTCGCGCAGCGCGGCGAGCAGGTTGTCACGGATCTCGCTCTTGACGCCCCGCAACATGTGACCCGACGCGCGCAGCGCGCCGAGGGTGCGGGGAGCTTCTGTGGGTGCTCGATCATCTGCGCTGTGAGGTACTGGCACCTCTCCACGCTACGTCGCAACGGCGTAATCCGCCGCACACTCGTGGTGGTCCGATGGACCAGTGCCGATGTCCGCGGTGATCCACTGGGGCCGGGCGACGGCTCAGAAGGCCGGCCAGGGGATCGCCGGGCCGTAGCCGGACGGCTCCGGGAACCTCGGGGTCGCCAGCAGCCCGTCCACCCGCTCGGACAGTGCGCGCAGCTCACGGCGGGTGAGGTGGTCCGCGAGCCGGGTGCGCAGGCCGTTGTCCAGCTCGCGGCGCACCGCCCGCACGGTGGCCCTCAGCTCGGCGGGCAGCTTCTGGCCCACCCAACCCCAGAGCACGGTGCGCAGCTTGTCCTCCTCATGCAGGCAGATCCCGTGATCGACGCCGTAGACGCGTCCGTCGACACCCGCGAGCACGTGCCCGGCCTTGCGGTCGGCGTTGTTCAGCACGACGTCGAGAACCGCCATCCGTTGCAGCTCGGGGTGGTCGGCGTGCACCAGCACGGCCGGCTCGCCGAGGGAGTCTCGGGCCCGCAGCACGGTCAGCCAGCCGTCCGGCACGTCGCTCGGCGCCAGCACGTCGACCAGCCCGCGGTCCTCGTCGG
The DNA here is from genome assembly GCA_036009565.1 of Pseudonocardia sp. Classification (GTDB taxonomy): domain Bacteria; phylum Actinomycetota; class Actinomycetes; order Mycobacteriales; family Pseudonocardiaceae; genus Pseudonocardia. The sequence continues at coordinate 11,424 of DASYLM010000121.1, forward strand.
TGTCGATCCACAGTTGCACCATGCCCGGGCCGAACGGGCCCTCCCGCAGCAGCGTCGGCGGCACCATCACGCAGCCGTCCGGGGCGAACGCCTCGGCGAGCAGGTAGCTGGCGTACTCCCGGTCGGCGAGCGTGCCGTCCGGGAAGTCCCAGAGCGGCCGCTCGCCCCGGATCGGCTTGTACACGCACTTGGCGCGCACCCCGTCGAGCTCGATGTCGCAGAACAGGGTGGCGTTCGAGGCGTTCACGATGCGGCCGGTGACCTCCAGCCGCCCGGCGCTCAGCAGCCCGGGCACGGCCGGGTCCAGTGGATCCATCGGGGTCAGTGTCTCGCGTCCGCGCTCAGGCTTCGGGTTCCCCGGTCACCGCACGCCGGTGGAAGCCGTTCTGCCTCGGGCAGATGTGCCCCTCCGGGTCCAGCGGCTCGGCGCACAGCGGGCACGGTGGCCGGCCGGCGGAGATGACCCGCTCGGCGCGGGTGGCGAAGGCACGGGCCTGGATCGGGGACAGGAACACCCGCACCGCGTCCGGGCCCTCCTCGGTGTCGTCCAACACCACCGACTCGTCGACCTCTTCCTCAGTGAACGCCAGCAACTCAACCACTATCGAGCGAGAGTCGGCGTCCCAGCCGAGGCCCATGGTGCCGACCCGGAACTCCTCCTCGAGCGGCACGACGAGCGGCTCGGTGTCCACCTGCTCCTCGTCGACCTCCTCGGTGACCTCCGCGCCGAACCGGCGGGAGATCTCGGTCAGCAGCGCGCTGATCCGCTCGGCGAGCACGGTGACCTGCTGTTTTTCCAGCAGCACGCTCACCGTCCTCGAATCCTCGACGGCTTGCAGATAGAACGAGCGCTCGCCAGGCTCCCCGACGGTGCCGGCGACAAACCGGTCGGGTTGGCGGAAGACATGAATGACACGTGGCATGACAACCTCGACACTAGGCCACCGACCGCGCCCGGGCACGGCGGTACCGTCAACTCAAGATACCCCGGTTGCTCCGCCGACCACGGCGTCGGAACTCGGTTTCGCGGGGCGCCGGCGGCGGCCCTGCTTGGGTGGTGGCAGCAGTCCGGAGATGTCGCCCCCGGTGTCGTTGACCCGGCCGACGAACGGCCGCGTCTCGGTGTAGTGCACCACGCTGATCGAGCACGGGTCCACCACGATCCGCTGGAACGAATCCAGGTGCAGGCCCAGGGCGTCGGCCAGGATCGACTTGATCACGTCACCGTGGCTGCAGACGACCCACACCGCGGTGGGACCGTGCTCGGCGGTCACTTTCGCGTCGTGCGCCCGGACCGCGGCCACCGACCTGGCCTGCATCGCGGCCAGCCCCTCGCCGCCGGGGAACACCGCGGCCGACGGGTGCTGCTGCACCACCCGCCACAGCGGTTCCTTGAACAGGGTCTTCAGCTCCCGGCCGGTCCACTCGCCGTACTCGACCTCGGCCAGCTGCTCCTCGACCTGCGCGGTGAGTGCCCGCCCGGCCAGCAGCGGCGCCACCGTCTGCTGGCAGCGCTGCATCGGCGAGGTCACCACGGCGGCGATCGGTACCGGTTTGAGCCGCTGGGCGAGCGCCCAGGCCTGGCCCTTCCCGGTGTCGTCGAGCTCGACGCCGGGGCTGCGGCCGGCGAGCACGCCCGACGTGTTCGACGTGGACCGGCCGTGCCGCAACAGGATGAGGGTCGTCACGACCGCTCACGTTACGTCCCGATCAACGATCCCGCCGCCGGCCCCCGCTGAGACCCGCGCTGAGACCCGCCCTGAGATCCGCCCTGAGACCGGACTAGCGGACCTGGTCGGTCGGCCGGATCAGCACCTCGTTGATCGCCACGTGCGCCGGCTGGGTGACCACGTAGAGGATGGCGTTGGCGATGTCCTCGGACTGCAGTTCGCGCATCGACTCGCGCATCTTCTCGGCGCCCTGCTTGGCGCCCGGGTCGGTGATGTGGTCGACCAGCTCGGTGGCCACCGCACCGGGCTCCACCAGCGAGATCCGCACCCCCTTGGCGGTCACCTCCTGGCGCAGCGACTCGCTGAACGCGTTGACCGCCCACTTACTGGCGTTGTACACGCCGGCACCGACGCGGGCCTGCCGGCCGGCCACGCTGGAGATGTTCACGATCTCCCCGGCACCCTGATCGACCATCCCCGGGACGGCTGCATGGGTGAGGTACATCAGCCCGAGCACGTTCGTGTCGACCATGCGGCGCCAGTCCTCGGTGTCCGCGCCCACGATCGGGCCGAGCAGCATCACCCCGGCGTTGTTCACCAGTACGTCCAGGCCACCCAGCTCGGACCGGGTGCGCGCCACCGCGGCCTGGCAGGCGGCCTCGTCGGTGACGTCGAGCTCCAGCGCCAGCACCGTGACGCCGTCGCCGCGCAACCGCTCCGCCAGCGCGTCCAGCCGGTCCTTGCGCCGGGCGCCGAGCGCCACCGAGGCGCCCGCCCTGCCCAGTGCGACCGCGGTGGCCTCACCGATGCCGGAGGAGGCGCCGCTGACCAATGCAACCTTGCCGGCCAGTGCGGCCGAAGACGGGGTGCTCACGTTCCGCCACAGTAGGCCCGGGAGCTCCGGCCCGCCGCGCGAGGCCTCAGCTCGCGGTCAGCCAACCGGCCGAGAGCGTGACGATGATCGCGATGCCCAGCACCACGCGGTACGGCACGAACGCGGTGATCCGGTTGGTCGAGACGAAGCGCAGCAGCCAGGCCACCGAGGCGTACGCGACGATGAAGCTGACCACGGTGCCCACCGCCGTCGGCAGTGCCCCGACGCCCTGCCCCAGTGCCTTCGGCGTCTCCAGCACGCCGGCTCCGACCAGCGCCGGAATGCCCAGGTAGAAGGCGAGCTTGGTGGCGGTGACCCGCTCGACCCCGCGCAGCAGCCCCGCGCTGATCGTCGCGCCGGAGCGGGACACGCCGGGGAACAGCGCCAGGCACTGGGCGATGCCGACGACGAGCACGTCCACGACGCCGAGGTCCGCCTCCCCCTTGTTCTGTGCCGGGTTGCGCTCGGCCCACCACATCACCGCGCTCCACAGGATCAGCGAGAAGGCGACCACCCACAGGCTGCGCAGCGGCCCCTCGATCAGGTGCTTGGCCGCCAGCCCGACGATGCCGATCGGGATCGAGCCCAGGATGATCAACCAACCGAACCGGAACTCCTCGGAGCCCCGGGTGGACGGGCGCACCAGGCCGACCACCCAGCCGCGGATGATCCGGGCCAGGTCCTTGGCGAAGTACACCAACACCGCGATGATCGCGCCCACCTGGATGACGGCGGTGAAGGCGGTGACCGCGGGGTCGTCGGTGCGCAGCCCGAGCAGCTTCTCGGCGATGGTCAGGTGCCCGGTGGAGGAAACCGGCAGGAACTCGGTCAGTCCCTCGACGATTCCGAGAACCACGGCTTGAAAGAGGTTCAACCCACCACCCGAGTCGGAGTCCGGGCGCGGCCCATCCGCACCGGGCGATCAACCTATCGCCCGGCCGTGACGGCCTCACCGGGACCCGCCCCTCGCGCTGGGCCACTCGGCGGCACACGCTTCGAAGGACTACCCGAGAAGGTGACATGAACCTGAGCCGGCGAGCTGTTGACATCTACCGACCATGAACAACGGCCCCTAAGGTGGGGCCACCACGCCACGTCGAGGTGGCTGTGGAGGAAGTTTCGCGGACCATGGGTGGAGGTGGCCGGTGGAGCGGACGAGCACTGGCACGATCGAAGGAGACAGCGTCGACGGGGAATGGGAGTACCGGCCCCTCCGGCTGCCACCCGATGTTTCTCGGGTCACGGCGTCGGTGCGGCTGGCGATTCAGGCCGAGTTCGGTGGTTGGGAGCTCTCCCGGGTGCGGCTCTACCCCGGCGGCGAGCGCAAGGTGTGGCTGCGGCGGCGACGCACCAAGCACATGTTGCCCAACCTGACCGACTGAGTACCCCGGGCGCGCGCTCCCTGGCAAGGGGCCCGATCGGAGCGCCCTGAACAATGCATGCTCTGCTGCGCGGCGCCCAGTCGGCGTCTCGCCGTGTTGTCGTCGCGGCCGATACAACAGCGGTATCGGCCCCTCCTCCGCCGCGCCGATCCATCCGACTGGATCACCGCTCGCGACGAGCGGCATCATTCAGGACCCTCCTAGGGGACGAGAACCACCTTGCCCACGGTGCCCCGGCCGGCCAGCCTGCGCAGCGCGTCCGGCGCCTCGGTGAGCGGCAGCTCGGCACCGACCAACGGGTTGATCCGGCGCTGGCCCCACAGCTGCACCA
>DASYLM010000122.1:0-14039 GCA_036009565.1 Pseudonocardia sp.
CGAGGTCGCCAAGACGATCTCGAGCGGGCTGGTCGACGAAGCGAAGATCACCCCCGTGGTCATCTTCGGCGGCCTGGTCGGGGCAATCCTGTGGAATCTGCTCACCTGGCTGCTGGGCCTGCCGTCGAGCTCCTCGCACGCCCTGTTCGGCGGGCTCATCGGTGCCACCTGGGTGGCCGCCGGAGGAAGCGCCATCAAGTTCGCCGGCGTGGTCAGCAAGGTTCTGTTGCCGCTGGTCCTCTCCCCGATCGTGGCCGGGATCGTCGCTCTGACCGCCACCTACCTCGCCTATCGGATCGCCAGGCGCGGCGAGGACGGCACCATCACCCGCGGCTTCCGGATCTCCCAGATCGTCTCCGCGTCGATGGTCGCACTGGCCCACGGCACCAACGACGCGCAGAAGACGATGGGGATCATCACGCTCACCCTGATCACCGTCGGTGCCCTGCCGCCGGACGCCGGCCCGCCGCTGTGGGTGATCGCCACCTGCGGGCTGGCCATCGCACTGGGCACCTCGCTGGGCGGCTGGCGCATCATCCAGACCCTCGGCAAGCGGATCAGCGACATCCAGAGCCCGCAGGGTTTCGCCGCGGAGACCAGCAGCGCGGCGGTCATCCTGGTCTCGGCCCACCTGGGCTTCGCACTGTCCACCACCCAGGTGTGCACCGGCTCCATCTTCGGCGCCGGCGCCGGGCGCAGGTTGGCGGGCGTGCAGTGGGGGGTCGCCGGGCGCATGGCGTTGGCCTGGTTGCTGACCCTGCCGGCGGCCGCAATCGTGGGAGCGCTCGCCGCCTGGGTCGCCGGCAGCGGTACCGCCGGCACGATCGTGGTCGCGGTTGTCGCCATCGCCATCGCCAGCGGCATCTACCTCGCCTCGCGGCGCGAGCCGGTCAACGCGAACAACGTCAACGACGTGCCGGCTCCGCAGCCGGTCACGGTCGGCGTCTGAGTAGAAGGGACCGCATCGGTGAGCATCGCCTGGGGTTCATTGCTTGTCGTCTTCATCGTCTCGTTCGGCTCCGCGGTCGCGGTGGTGGTGTTGGTCGCGTTCGCATTGGTTGCGCTGTCCGGCCGGGCCACCGCCACCGGCCCGGATTCCCGGCCCGCACTGATGACGGCCGGTACCGGCACAGCCGTCGCGGGGGTCTGTCTGGCCGCGGCCGCCGCGATCGTGCTCTACGGCCTGTACATCATCGTCGCCTGATCGCCAGCGCCTGATCACCAGCGCCTGATCGCCAGCGCCTGATCGCCAGCGCCTGCTCGCCGGCGCCTGATCGTCGTTGCTCCGGGCGGACGGCCGGGTGCAGACGGCGGGGCCGACTCCACCGAGTCGCCCCCGCCGTGTCACGCCATGGACACCAACTGCTGGGCCACCGTGAGGACGCCGGCGGAGGCCACCAGGCCGGCGGCGCCGAGCAGCAGACCGCCGCGGCCGCCGACCCGACGCGGGGCGCGCACCGCCACCGCGGCCAGCACCACCAGAGCGGCGAGGCACAGACCGGCGAGCGTCTCCAGCACCGCGCCCTCGCTGAGTCCGGCCCGCAGCAGCAGCATCGCGACCACCGCCGAGGACAGCGCGGTCCGCTGCCAGGCCAGCGCGGTCCGTTCCGGCTGACTGCCGCGTTGGCCGGACCCGTCACCCCGCCCGGTCACAGGCCCGCCCGGTCACAGGGCCGCCCGGTCACAGGGCCGCCCGGTCACAGGCGCAGCACCAACACGAGCACGACGACCCCGATGACCGCGGTCACCCAGCCGACGGCGAACGGCAGCCACGTCATGGGCAGCGGATTCCCGTTCCGCATCGCCCGCTGCACCCGCGCCCACCGCCGGTAGCCGAGCGCGGCGAGCAGCGCCCCGGTGACCGCCAGCAGCGCGGCGAGGCCGCTGCGCGCCCCGGGCACGGCAAATGCCGGCACCAGCTGCACCAACGCGACCGCGGCCGCCAGCAGCGCGAGCGCGGTCCGCAGCCAGGCCAGGAACGTGCGCTCGTTGGCCAGCGTGAACCGGTAGTCGGGCTCCTCGCCCTCCTCGTACCAACGGGGACCCCGGGACATGGGCCCAGTATCACGCGGCCTCGACAGCGACCGTGTCACCGGGTTCACACCGCCGGGCCGACACGCACGCGGCGGCCACGGCGCGCGGCGGGGCGCGGTGGACGGTAGCGTGCGTACTCGCCAAGGGATTCCAGCTCCACGCGGTGCCCAGTCACCGTCGGCCCGGTCGCCGTCGGCCCAGTCACCGTCGGCCCGGCCCGCCGGGGAGCTTCTCGATGATCACGGCGAGCGCTGGTGGGGGTTGTCCTGGTGAGGCGGCGTACGCGGGTCCGTTTTGTCCGGCTGGTCGTGATGGGCGTCGGCATCCTGCTGGTGCTGATGATGGTGCTCAGCGCACTGCCCAGCTCCTTCTAGCCACGACGCCGGTCGGCGGATTTCGCTACCGTGCAGGAGTGATCCAGCGCAGCGGGACGATCAAACGACCGCCATGGCGTCGACCTCGCCCGCTGCTCCTGGCGACAGTGCTGCTCGTGCTCGTCGGTGGCGGGCTCTGGGTGGCTTTCGGCTCGCACCGAGGGCCGAACCGGCCGGCCGCACCGGGCGCGGTCGCGCTGGACGGCTGGAAGCTGACCATCCCGGTGGCCGGTGACAACGGCAACGCGGACATCATCGAACCCGCGGCCAGTACGCCGCCGTGGATGACCGTCAAGGACGACGGCGGCCTCGAGTTCTGGGCGCCGACGGGCGGCGCGACGACCAAGAACTCACAGCACCCGCGCTCGGAGCTCAACAGTCTCAACAACTTCACCGCCGGGGACGGCGTGCACTCCCTGCACGCCAGTGTCTCGGTAGCGCAGGTGCCGTCGGGCACCGGGGACATCATCATCGGCCAGATCCACGGCGCCGGCGACATCATCTCGGTGCCGTTCGTCATGCTGCACTACAAGAACGGTGTCATCCGGGTCGTGGTCAAGCAGGTCCAGAAGGGCTCGACCGGGCAGACCTACCAGCTGCTGACCGGCGTGCCGCTCGGTGCGCGCTTCGACTACACGATCACCGACTCCGGCAACGGCAACCTGGACTTCTCGGCGACCTACGGCGCGGACACCCGACAGGCCACCGCCCCGCTGCCCGACGCGTTCAACGGCGCAACCGTCCGCTTCCAGGCCGGCGACTACCAGTTGGGCGACTCCGATTCCGACATCGACTCCGACGGCGGGCGGGTCACCTTCCACACATTGACCGAAGGCACCTAAGGTCGTTGAACAGCCGTGCCGTTTCGAGGCCGAGGGAGTGCCATCGTGAAGCTCGGGTTGTCGCTGGGGTACTGGGGTGCCGGTCCGGACCCGAAGGCACCGGAGCTGGTGGACACCGCGGAGCAGCTCGGCTTCGACTCGGTGTGGACCGCGGAGGCGTACGGCTCGGACGCACTGACCCCGCTGGCCTGGCTGGGCAGCCGCACCAGTCGGCTGCGGTTGGGCACGTCGATCGTGCAGCTGTCCGCACGTACGCCGGTGGCCACCGCGATGGCCGCAATGACGATGGACCACCTCAGCGGCGGGCGGTTCGTGCTCGGTATCGGCGCGTCCGGGCCGCAGGTCGTGGAGGGCTGGTACGCGCAGCCCTACCCCAAGCCGCTGGCCCGCACCCGGGAGTACGTGGCGATCCTGCGTGCCACGATGGACCGCGAGGTCGTGCGCTTCGACGGCGAGCACTACCAGATCCCGCATCCCGGGGGCACCGGTCTGGGCAAGCCGCTGCGCTCGACGATCCACCCGCTGCGGCGCATCCCGATCCTGTTGGCCGCCGAGGGCCCGAAGAACGTGTCGATGGCCGCCGAGATCGCGGACGGCTGGATGCCGCTGTTCTACTCCCCCTACGACGACAAGCAGTACCGGGAGTCGTTGGAGACCGGCTTCGCCCGGCGCGGCGAGGGTGTCGGGGACCGGGCGGACTTCGAGGTCAACTGCCCGGTGACGGTGCAGATCGACGACGACGTGGAGGCAGCGGCGGACCGGATCCGCCCGATGCTCGCGCTCTACATCGGCGGCATGGGCGCTCGCGGCGCCAACTTCCACTACGAGGTGTTCGCCCGGATGGGATACGAGGCGGAGTGCGCCGGCATCCAGGAGCTCTTCCTCGGCGGCCGCAAGGACGAGGCGATCGCGTCGGTCCCGCTGTCGCTGGTGGAGAAGGTCGCGCTGATCGGGCCGAAGGAGAAGATCGCCGAGGAGTGGCCGGCCTGGCGCGACTCGCTGATCACCACGATGCTGATCGGCGGCTCGGCGGACACGCTGCGCACCATGGCCGAGATCGCGTTGTGAGCGGGGCCCACCCCGGCACCACGCGGGGCGGGGCCGCACGTCACGCGGCGGTGACCCGGTCGCAACACACCGCCTGGGCGCGGTGAGATGAAGCCAATTGGCCATCGGCGCGCAAGGCCGGTACACCCCGTGCACTGGCTATAGTTCCGAGAGCGAATCTCGCGCCCGCGGTTTCGTCCGTAGGAGGATCGAGCGTGGCCGAACCCAATCCGCAGACCATCGCCTACCCGTCCCCCGGGTCCCGAGCCAGCCGACGCGGTCTGGACACGTTGGCCCCGCACGTCATCGTGCTGTTCGGTGCGACCGGCGACCTGGCCAAGCGCAAGCTGTTACCCGGCCTCGCCTATCTGCAGCAGTCCGCCTTCGCGCCCGATGTCCGGATCATCGGCTCGGCGATGGAGGACATGAACACCGATGAGTTCCGCGCGCTGGCACAGGCCGCCATCACGGACTTCGGCACCCACGAACTGAGCGAGGAAGCCCGCAGGAAGTTCTGCGACCGGCTGGCCTACGTGCCGCAGGGCACCGGACCGGAGGGGCTGACCGCGGCGGTCAAGGCCGCCGAGGAGCTGCTCGGCCCGCAGTCCCGCCGGTTGCACTACCTGTCGGTGCCGCCCAAGGCCGCCCAGGCCGTGATCACCATGCTGCGGGACGCCGGCCTGGTCGAGAACGCCCGGGTGGTGATGGAGAAGCCCTTCGGGGAGGACCTCGCCAGCGCGGCCCAGCTCAACGACTTCGTGCACGAGACGTTCGACGAGTCGCAGATCTTCCGGATCGACCATTTCCTGGGCAAGGAGGCGGCGCAGAACATCCTGGCGTTCCGGTTCGCCAACGGGCTGTTCGAGCCGATCTGGAACCGCAACTTCATCGACCACGTCCAGATCGATATCCCGGAGACGCTCGGGCTCGACCAGCGGGCGAACTTCTACGAGGCCACCGGCGCCTACAAGGACATGGTGGTCACGCACCTGATGCAGGTGATGGCCTTCGTCGCGATGGAACCACCGACGGCGCTGGAGCCGAGGGCGATCAGCGAGGAGAAGAACAAGGTCTTCCGCTCGATGTTGCCGATCCGCACCAGCGACGTGGTCCGCGGCCAGTACGGCGGCTACCGCAACGAGGTCGGTGTCGCCCCCGACTCCGACACGGAGACGTTCATCGCGCTCAAGGTCGGGCTCGACAACTGGCGGTGGGCCGGGGTGCCGTTCTACCTGCGCACCGGCAAGAAGATGGCCGAGGGTCAGCGCATCATCTCGATCGCCTTCAAGGAGGCGCCGAGGACGATGTTCCCGAGCGGTTCAGGGGTGGGCTCGCAGGGGCCGGACCATCTGACCTTCGACCTCGCGGACGCCTCCCGGGTCTCGCTGTCGTTCTACGGCAAGCGACCCGGGCCGGGGATGCGGCTGGAGAAGCTGTCGATGCAGTTCTCCACCCAGGAGACCGATCAGGCCGGCGACGTCCTGGAGGCCTACGAGCGGCTGATCCTGGACGCGATGCGCGGCGATCACACCCTGTTCACCACCGCCGAGGGGATCGAGTCGCTGTGGGAGCGTTCCACGCCGCTGCTCGACGACCCGCCGCCGGTCAAGAACTACCCCGCCGGCACCTGGGGACCCAACGCGATCCACCAGCTCATCGCGCCGAACGCGTGGCGGCTGCCCTTCGAACGGGCATGGCGCGAGCACAAGACCTGACAGGCTCCGCGTACGCAGGACGCCGGCCGGCACGATCCTGGTGACCACGGATCGCGCCGGCCGGCGTCGCGACGAACTCAGCTGGCGAGCGTTGCGTCCAGGGTGATCTCGGGTACGGCGGCCAATGCCTTGCTCACCGGGCAACCCGCCTTGGCCGCGAGGGCGTGCTCGGTGAAGGCCTCCTGGTCCAGACCGGGTACCCGCCCCACGGTGACGAGGGCGATCTTCGTGATGGTCGGGGCCCCGTCGACGATCCTGAGGGTGACCGCGGCGTCGGTGTGCACCGAGTCCGGCGGGCTACCCGCACCGGCCAGGATGTTCGACAGCGCCATCGAGAAGCATGCGGCGTGCGCCGCGGCGATCAACTGCTCCGGGTTGGATCCCGGTCCGTCCTCGAAGCGGGACTTGTAGGTGTACCCGCCGCTGATCGAGTCACCAGCGGTGAAGGAGCCCGTGCCCGTGGGGACGTCACCCTTCCACTCCGCACTTCCCCGTGCCGGCATGCGCGTCTCCTTGCCCTGTGCGTTGTCTCGGTCCCTGCTCCTCCGATCCTGCCAGAGGGCGCCGGCCACGGGGCGACCCGCACGTTGACCAGCACTATCGAGTCGCTCATGCCATCCATACGGAATTCACAGAATGTGTGCCGATACTCCTCCCTGTCAAAGTCCTCAGCTCAACGCACTCGAACTGAGGAAAACTCAGACCCGGACGTTGTCGACAAGCACGTCTTATGTCCTAGAGTGCACTCGCTGTGCACCCGTAGTGGTACCGAGAAATGAAGGAGCATCAGTTTGATCCCCTCCGTCAGATCCTCTATTGCCGGCGTGGCGATTGCTTTGGCAGTCACCACGGTCGGTGCGGTAGGCACGGCATATGCTGATGTGCCGACCGCTTCCGGCGCGGCGACCATCGCCGCCGAGAACCCGCCGCCCAGGCCGCCCCCGCCGGCGCCGCACCGGTTCCGTGCAAAGTTCAGGACTCAGCAGCAGTGTCAGCAGCGCGCGGGCCACGACCACCCAGGTCACCGTGCCGACTGGGACTGCCGGCGCGGCCCCGACAGGAACAACCCGTGGGAGTACTGGGGCAAGTGACCCCAGGCCGGCCGAGGTGATACACCAACCGCTCCCCGGGGGCGTACGTCCAGCGGCTCCCCCCGTCCACTGACGGGCAGCTGACCGTGTGCCGCCGATTCAGCATTCGAAGGTGTATTTCTCGGCCTGTTCCATCAGCCAGACCTGAATACTGATTGCCCCGGTGACCGACAAACGGTCTCCGGGGCAATCAGTCATTCGGAAAAGCGCAGATCTTTCTGGAAGCGCCGGAATAACAGGACCGTGGCGCCGGGGGCCCCGAATCCCGCACACGGGCCAACGGTCTTCGCCAGCGACTCCACCGCATTGCACTAGTCCTCCGGGACGTCCGGGGCACCCAGCTGCAGGTGCTCCGCGTGGTAGATCGCCTCGTCGAGCAGCTGCGCGACATGCGTGTCATAGAGGGCGTAGCGCACGGTGTGGCCGTTGCGCTCGCCCTCGACGAGCCCGAGATGCCGCAGCAGCCGCAGCTGGTGGGAGATCGCGGACTGGGTCATCCCGACCGAGGTGACGAGTTCGCTGACGGTGGCGGGCCCCTGCCGCAGGCGGCTCAGGATCAGCAGCCGACTGGGCGTGGCGAGCGCCTGCAGGGTGGTGGCCACCCCTTTGGCCTCGGCGAGGGTCAATGGCCCGCCGCGGGTGCGCCCGTCGATCCCATGACCCATGCCGTCAGCATAGTTGAGCAGATATGAAGATGTCTTCATGCTTGCTATGGTCGAGAGAGATCGCCCTCCGCCGTCCCGCTGGGAGTACCGGGTGTCCTCGACGTTGTCCGCCACGCCCCTCGATGAATCCGCCACGCTTACCCGGGCGCGCCGACCGCCGCTGTGGCGCCTCGTGTCGATGCCGGAGCTGCGCTACGCGGCCGCGGCGCTGGTGTTGTTCGCCGTCGGTGGGGCCCTGCGGCTGGCCGGAACACCGGCACCGCTGTGGTGGGCGTTCTACCTGGCCTGTTACCTCGCCGGCGGGTGGGAGCCGGCGCTGTCGGGACTGCGCGCACTGCGGGCGAGGACGCTCGACGTCGACCTGCTGATGATCGTGGCCGCACTGGTCGCCGCCGCCATCGGCCAGGTGTTCGACGGCGCTCTGCTGATCGTCATCTTCGCCACCTCGGGGGCACTGGAGGCCTTCGTGACCCGCCGGACGGCCGACTCGGTGCGGGGACTGCTGGACCTGGCGCCGGAGAAGGCCACCCGGTTGTGCGGGGACGGTTCCGAGGCGCTCGTCGACGCCGCGGTGCTGGGTGTCGGTGACACGGTGCTGGTGCGCCCCGGGGACCGGGTCGGCGCGGACGGCGAGGTCCGCGAGGGTGTCAGCGAGGTCGACCAGGCCTCCATCACCGGCGAGCCGCTTCCGGTGCTCAAGCAGGCGGGCGACCCGGTGTTCGCCGGCACCCTCAACGGGACGGGGGCACTGCGGATCAGGGTCACCCGGGCGGCGGCGGACTCCGTGGTCGCCCGGATCGTGGCGATGGTCGAGGCCGCGTCGGCGACGAAGGCGAAGACCCAGCTGTTCATCGAGCGGGTGGAGCAGCGCTACTCGATCGGCGTCGTGGTCGCCACCCTGGCGCTGTTCGCGATCCCGCTGGCCTTCGGCGCCGCCTTGGAGCCCACCCTGCTGCGCGCGATGACGTTCATGATCGTCGCGTCGCCGTGCGCGGTCGTGCTGGCGACCATGCCGCCCCTGCTGTCCGCGATCGCCAATGCGGGCCGGCACGGGTTGCTGGTGAAGTCGGCGGTCGTCCTGGAGAAGCTACGGACCGTCGACGTGGTCGCCTTCGACAAGACCGGCACCCTCACCGAGGGCACCCCCCGGGTCACCGAGGTCCTCCCGCTGCCCACCGACGGCGGCCTCAGCGCCGACGAGCTGCTCCGGCTGGCCGCCGCCGCCGAGCACGCCGGCGAGCACCCGCTGGCCCGCGCGGTCGTCGCCGCCGCGCACGAACGTGGGATCACCGTGCCGTACGCCGCGGGGTTCACCTCCGCTCCCGGCCGTGGGGTCCGCGCGACGGTCGAAGGACAGGTGGTCGAGGTGGGCTCCCCGAGACTGCTCGGCGGGACGGGCGACGGGACTGCTCGGCAACGCGTGCGGGCGATGGTGAACGACCTCGAACAGGCCGGGCGCACCGCGGTGATCGTGCTCGTGGCCGGCCGGCCGGCCGGGCTGCTCGGACTGGCCGACCGGGTCAGGCCCGACGCGGCCGCGACCGTCGCCGCCCTGGCCACCCTCACCGGCACCACCCCGATCCTGCTGACCGGGGACAACGCCCGCGCCGCCGCCCGCCTGGCCGAGGAGGTCGGGATCACCGAGGTGCGCGCCGGGTTGCTGCCCCAGGACAAGGTCGACCACGTGCGTGCACTGCAGGCCGACGGCCGTCGGGTGCTGCTCGTCGGGGACGGTGTGAACGACGCCCCGGCCATGGCCGCCGCCGACGTCGGGGTGGCGATCGGCCGGCACGGCTCCGACCTGGCACTGGACACCGCGGACGCGGTGATCGTGCGCGACGAGCTCGCCATCCTGCCCACGATCATCGGGCTGTCCGCCCGGGCCCACCGGGTGGTGCGCGCCAACCTGCTCATCGCCGCCATCGTGATCACCGCGCTGATCACCTGGGACATCGCCGGGGTTCTGCCGCTGCCGCTCGGGGTCGCCGGCCACGAGGGCTCCACCGTGCTCGTCGGGCTCAACGGCCTACGGCTGCTCCACCGGAGCGCATGGCGGCGCCTCGGCGGGTCCGGGGCCGCCGACACCCACCCCGCCACCGACCCAGACACCGAGCCCGCTGACGGGGCCGTCCCCGATCCGACCCGCTAGACAGGGCGTGTCCGGATCACCGCTCGCGTCGACTCCGTACGGACCGGCGGCGTCAGGGACAGCGCGCGCCGCTCAGGTGGCGAGCGCCCGGGAGTGCAGTGCGGTGACCGCTTTCTGGGCGGACGTGAACGAGCCGTGCTGCCAGGAGACCTCGTGGCTGAGCCAGTCGCCGGCGAAGTAGACCCGACCCGCGGCGGTGTTGAGCGGGGCGAACACCGGCGCCTCCGGCCCGCCCGGGATGTTCTGCCAACCACCTTCGATGAAGGGGGCGACCGACCAGGCGATGGAGAACGAGTTGGCCAGCTCGGTGCGGTGCTTCGGGCCGTGGATCTTCACACCGCCGGCCAGCGCGCGCTCCAGCCGCTCGGGCGGGCGCAGCCGGGCGTAGGTCTTGGCGTCGTCGTCGGTGTTGTAGTAGCCCACCAGCACACCACCCGGCGAGTGGAACCCGTCCGAGGGGTACCAGATCTGCCCCAGGTCGAGGTCGGTCTCGGTGATGCCGCCGTAGATCCGGTGATCGGACTCCCACCAGCGGCTCCTGTACTCCAGGCCGATCTTGCTGGCCGCGACCTGGGTGAACGTGGTCAGCCCGCGCTGCACGCCCGGGCCGAGGTTGTGCGTCAGCTTGGCGAGTACGTTCGGCGGCAGCGTGGCGATGCAGAAGTCGGCCTCGATCAGCTGCGGCGCGCCGTTGGCGTCCTTGTACGCGACGCTGACCCGGTCCGGGTTGTTGGTGATCGAGGTGACCGGGCTGCTCAGCTTGATCTTCTCCGCGCCGACCGCCTTGGCCAGCGCGAGCGGGATGGCGTCCATGCCGCCCACCGGCTGCAACATGACCATGGCCTGCTCGAAGTCGGTCTCGAAGGACAGCTCCTCGCCGATCTCGTAGCCGAACACCGTGGACAGCGACAGCGGCGGGCCGGCCAGGACACCCGGCGTGCCGGTCGCACCCGGCCAGATGCTGTACCCGCGCTGCGGGCCGCCGGTGTACTGCCAGCTCCGCGCCCGGTCGTTCGGGATCCGCTTGCCGATCCTGCCGAAGTTACTCAGGAAGTCCAGCAGCGAGTCCTTGTCGTCCGCGCTCATCTCCTTGTCGAGCGCACCCTGGTCGGTGGCCTTGGCCAGCAGTTCCGAGATGTAGCCGTACATGTCGGAGCGCAGCGCGCGGCGGCGGGCGGGCCTCGTCAT
Source organism: Pseudonocardia sp. (assembly GCA_036009565.1). Lineage (GTDB taxonomy): Bacteria > Actinomycetota > Actinomycetes > Mycobacteriales > Pseudonocardiaceae > Pseudonocardia. The sequence goes on from DASYLM010000122.1 coordinate 11,106, forward strand.
GCCCGACTGCTCCTGGTAGAAGTAGGCGTCGGCGTTGACGTTGACGAACACCTCGAGCGGCACGCCCAGCTCGCGGCAGTAGTCCAGCGTGATCATCCACTGCGCGATCCGCGCCGGTCCGGCGTTGAGGTACCGGCCCGCGCCGAAGGCGGCCGTCTGGGTGTTGCCGTTGAGGTCGGAGTGCTTCGTGCCGCCGCGGACGGTGAGGTTCCGCCCGCCGACATGGTCCTGGGCCTCGACGACCACACAGTCGTAGCCCGCCTTGCCCAACTCGTAGGCGCAGGCCAGTCCGGCGACGCCGGCACCGAGAACCACGACCCGCTTGGCCTTCTTGCCGGGCAGCGTGAAGTCCGAGGGGCGCGGCGGGTGGTACGGCTGGATCACCGAGTCGGAGGTCACCGCCAGATCCATCGCGCCCATCGTGGCGAACAGCACGCCGGCTCCGCCGGCCTGTCCCACCCGACGCAGAAAGTCCCGACGAGTACGACCGCCCACCACCATGTTCACCATCCGAACGGCCTCTTGGGCGCTGATCGACCCGCGGCAACGACACCTGACGCCGGGATCTTGGCACAGCCGGTGGTCGCGAACGGGCACAGGTCACTCGCTACGGGCGTGCCGATCGGGGGGCGGCCGGTTCCGTGCAGCAAACGTCCGGCCGCCCGCGATCCGAGGCCCTACCCGGCCGCGAAGGAGAACCCCTCGTAGCCCTGTCCGGCCACCTCCGCGCACCTGTCGGCGTAGTTGGCGAAACCGCCGGCGTAGGGCATGAAGACCCTCGGCTTTCCCGGCACATTGGCTCCCAGGTACCAGGAGCTGTCCGCCAGCGGCAGCAGCGTGCGGTGCGCCGCCTCGTTCACGTGCTCGCCCCACGCCTGCTCGGCGTGCTCGCCGGCCTCGATCCGGACCAGCCCGTGTGCCCGCATGTGGTCGATGCAGGTAGCGACCCAGTCGACGTGCTGCTCGATCGCGGTAGGCATGTTGGTGAGCACCGACGGGCTGCCCGGGCCGGTGATCGTGAACAGGTTCGGGAACCCGGCCACCTGGAGCCCCAGGTAGGTGCGCGGGCCCGCCGCCCACTTCTCGCGCAACGGCGTGCCGTCCGTCCCCACGATGTCGATGTTCAGCAGCGGCCCGGTGAGGGCATCGAACCCGGTTGCGAACACCAGGGTGTCCAGCGGGAACTCGGTCTCGGAGGTCCGCACGCCCCCCGGGGTGACCTCCTCGATCGGCGTCCGCCGCACGTCGACCAGCCGCACGTTGTCCCGGTTGTAGGTCTCGAAGTAGTGCGTGTCGATCGGCGGGCGCTTCGTCGCGAAGGGATGGTCCAGCGGCATCAAGGTGGCCGCGGTCTCCGGGTCGCGGACGATCTCACTGATCTTGGAACGGATGAAGTCGGAGGCGGTGTCGTTGGCCTCCTTGCTGGTCAGCAGGTCCTGGAAGGCTGCCCGGAACCGCAGGCCACCGACCGCCCAGGCCGCCTCGTACACCTGTTGCCGGCGCTGCGCCGGAACGTTCAGCGCCGAGGTCGGGCTGATCGGGAAGGGGTGCCCGTTGGTCGACTCGCGCTGGGCCCGCCGGATCGTCGGGTACTCGGCCTTGACCGTGCGCTGGAACTCCGGCTCCAGCGGGGCATTGCGGGCCGGGATGCTGTAGTTGGCGGTGCGTTGGAAGACCGTCAGGTGCGCGGCCTGCTCGGCGATCACCGGGATGGCCTGGATGCCGGTCGAGCCGGTGCCGACCACGCCCACCCGCTTTCCGGTGAGGTCCACGCCGTCCGCCGGCCACCGGCCGGTGTGGTACCAGTCGCCGCCGAACCTGTCGAGCCCCGGGATGCGCGGGATGTTCGCCGCGGACAGGCAGCCCACCGCCGTGACCAGGAACCGCGCCGACCAGCGCTCCCCCGTGTCGGTGCGCAGTCGCCAGCGGTTGGCCCGCCCGTCGAAGACCGCCTCGACCACCCGGCGGCCGAACCGGATGTCCCGGCGCAGGTCGAACCGGTCCGCGACGTGGTTCAGGTAGCGCAGGATCTCCGGCTGCTCGGGGTATCGCTCCGTCCACACCCAGTCCTGCTGCAGCCGCTCGGAGAACGAGTACGAGTAGTAGTAGCTCTCCGAGTCGCACCGGGCTCCGGGGTAGCGGTTCCAGTACCAGGTCCCGCCGACCCCGTCGCCGGCCTCGAGCACGGCGGTCGCCAGCCCCGAGCCGCGCAGCCGATGGAGCATGTACAAGCCGGCGAAACCGGCGCCGATCACGACCGCGTCGAATTCGCGCTCGACATCGCCGCGCCCGACATCGCCCGGTTGGAAATCGCCGGGTTCGGCCGGGGCAGGGTCCCGCAGAGGTACCGTCATCGTTCCTCCCTGCCTCTCACTGTGGGCCACGCGCTCGGCGCCCGCATGTCGAGCTGAGCGCGTGGCCCCTCAGGACGCGGCCTCGGCCGAGCCGCGGAAGGCGCGGCGGTGGCGCTGCGGACTGGTGCCGGTGACCGCGTTGAAATGGGAGCGCAGCGCCTCCAGTGACCCGAACCCGGTGTCATCGGCGATCTGGGCGATCGAACGGTCCGTGTCCTCCAGCAACACCCGCGCCAGCGCGATCCGCTGGCGGGTCAACCAGCCCATCGCCGTCTCGCCGGTCTCCGCCTGGAACCTGCGGGTCAGGGTGCGCACGCTCGGAGCGGACGGCAGGCCGACCCCGCTCACCGCCGCCACCCGCCGCGAGGCCGGCCGCGGCATCGTCGTCGGCGCCGACGGGTTCTCCCGGGTCACCGACGACGGCGTGCCGACCGGCTTCAAACTCGGCACCCAGGTCTGAGGTCCCAGCTGACGTCTCCGCTGACATCTCAGCTGACGTCTCAGCTGACGTGGACGTCGACGAGGCTGGGCGTGGTGGCGGCGAGTGCGGCCGTCAGGGCGGGGGCGAGTTCCTCCGGCC
>DASYLM010000123.1:0-12323 GCA_036009565.1 Pseudonocardia sp.
CGGCGTGCTGGGCAGTGGGGTACTGGGCAGTGGGGTACTGGGGGGCGGCGCGCGTGGCGGGATGCTCGCCAGTGGGGTACTCGGGGGTGGGGTACTCGGGGGCGGCGCGCGTGGCGGGATGCTCGGCAGTGGGGTACTCGGGGGCGGCGTGCGTGGCGGGATGCTCGGTAGCGGGATGCTCGGGACCGGCGGAAGCCGAGAGACCGGCGCACTCGGGACCGGCGGAAGCCGAGAGACTGGCGCACTCGGGACCGGCAGCGGACGGGGTGCCGGCACCCCGCTCGGCAGTGCCGGGGTGCCTCCGGAGACGACTGAAGCCTGGCGGCACCGCTCGCTGGTCGCCTCGGCGGCCCGGCTCGCCCGGCGGGGCGGACTGGTCCGGATCGCCGCGGACGCCGCCGAGCTGAGCCGACCGGCCGCGCGCCGGGCCCTGCTCGAGGCGGTGGACGCAGCGCTGGCCGCCGGTGCCCAGCCGGCGACCTACCGGGCCCCGGTGCCGAGGCCCGCCCCGCTGTCCGCCTGATCGGGCCCGCTCATCCGAGCGGCCAGCACCGCACTCAGCCCGCACGTTGATCAACTCAACCTCAGCGGGTTTCGATCATGAGTGAAGGCCGGCTGTGGTTGAGTTGATCATGATGGGCGGGCTGGTCCGACGAGCGCCAGGCGGTCTGGTGCGGCAAGCGGCGGCCGGTCCGGTGGCGCCAGGCGGTCAGGTGAGCCGGGTGAGCAGGTCGGCCTCGTCGGCGGCGCTGAGCCCGGCCAGGCGCGGTCGGTCCAGGCCCAGCGACCGCTCGTAGGCCAACGCGTCGCTCGCCGACTCAGCCAGCGGGCGCGCGGACAGGCCGGCGGCCAGGGCGGGCGAGGTATCCCGGCTGAGGAACCCGTAGTGCGTCGGCGGCAGCCACAGTGGCAGCGAACGCGGGCCGGCCCACGGCGTCACGCCGGCGTCGAGCAGCGCCGAAGGCGACGCCGCCACCAGCTCGAGTGCCGGAGCACCGCCCTTCGGGTCAGCCACCGCCGATCCCCCCGGCCCCGATCCCCCCGGCTCCAGTGTGTCCGGCCCCGGCGCGCCCGGCCCCGATCCCCCCGGCTCCAGTGCGCCCGGCCCGGATCCCGGCCCCAGTGCTTCCGGGGACGATGCACCCACCGCGGACGCGATCCCCCGCAACACCTCGCCCAGCGTGCGGCGCGGGCCGGCGCCGTCGAATACGCCGCCGAGCCCGCGTTCGGCGGCGGACACGACCCAGGCCGCCAGGTCACGCACGTCGAGGTACTGGAACGGCTGGTCCAGTGCGTCCGGCACGATCGTCCGGCCGCCCCGGGAGAACCGCGCCGGCCAGTAGCCGAACCGATCGTGCGGATCACCCGGCCCGACGAGCAGCCCGGCCCGGACCACGAACGCCCGCTCCCCGAAAGCTGACAACACCGCATTTTCGCTGGCCACCTTGGCGGCACCGTAGAGATCGGGATCCACGTCCGGTGTCGCCGCGCCGGCCGATGAGACGTACGGGGAGAGCAGCGGGGCGTCGACACCCTGCCCGGGTGTGGCCTTGTCGGCGTACACGTTGACCGAGGAGATGAACGTCCAGTGCGCCACCGAGCCGGCCAACGCAGCCAGCGCCTCGCTGACCCAGGGCAGCGACATGGTCGCCACGTCGACCACCGCGTCGAACGACTCGCCACCCACCGCGGCGCCCAGCGCGCCCGGTTCGTTGCGGTCGGCGACCAGCAGTCGCGCCCCGGCCGGCACCGACCCGGACACCCCACGCGCCAGACAGCTCACCCGGTGCCCCCGTGCCAGCGCCTCGACCGCCACCGCATGGGACAGGAACACCGTGCCGCCGAGCACCAGGATCCGCATGCGGCCACTCTCACGCCCCGGCCGACACCGGGAAAGGTCGATTCGCTCTAGGCTGAGCGCATGGCCCGTGTGGTGGTGAACGTGATGCCCAAGGCAGAGATCCTGGACCCGCAGGGGCAGGCGGTGGTCGGCGCGCTGCCCCGCCTCGGCTTCGGCGGCGTGCGGGAGGTGCGTCAGGGCAAGCACTTCGAGCTGGATGTCGACGACACGGTCGACGACGAGACCCTGCAGCAGATCGCCGGCACGCTGCTGGCCAACCCGGTGATCGAGGACTGGTCGGTCACCCGGGTGCCCGAGAACGGCACGGCATGACCGCCAAGGTCGGGGTGATCACTTTCCCCGGCACGCTGGACGACACGGACGCGGCGCGCGCGGTCCGCCGGGCCGGCGCCGAGGCGGTGCCGCTGTGGCACGCCGACCCCGATCTGCGCGGCGTGCACGCGGTGATCGTGCCCGGCGGGTTCTCCTACGGCGACTACCTGCGCGCCGGCGCGATCGCCCGGTTCGCCCCGGTGATGGGCCCGGTGATCGAGGCGGCCGGCAAGGGGATGCCGGTGCTGGGCATCTGCAACGGCTTCCAGATCCTGTGCGAGGCCGGCCTGCTGCCCGGTGCGATGACCCGCAACGCCGGCCTGCGTTTCATCTGCCGGGACGTGTGGCTGCGGGTGGCCAACCCGGATACCGCGTGGACCAAGACCTACGACGCCGACCAGCGCATCCTGGTGCCGCTGAAGTCCGGTGAGGGTCGCTTCGTGGCCGAGCAGCGCACCCTGGACCAGCTGGAGGGCGACGGCCGGGTGGTGTTCCGCTACGAGTCGGCCGCGCCCAACGGCTCGAGCCGCGACATCGCCGGGGTGTCTTCGGCCAACGGCCGGGTGGTCGGCCTGATGCCGCACCCCGAGCACGCGATCGACCCGGCGACCGGCCCGTCCGCCGACGGTCTCGGCCTGTTCACCTCGGTACTGACCCAACTGGTCGAGTCCTAGGAGCGCCCCGAACGATGCATGCTCTGCTGCGCGGCGCCCAGTCGGCGCCTCGCGGCGTCGTCGTCGCGGCCGATACAACAACGGTATCGGCCACTCCCGAAGACGACAGAGCCTTGCGATGCATCCAACTGATCACCGCTCGCGACGAGCGGCATCATTCAGGACCCTCCTAGGGCCGGCCACGGCCGGATTCCACCGCGGCCGACCGGCCGCACAGTGATCAACCCCGGGCGCTCTCATAGACTCCGCCTCTCAGCAGGCGCGCTTCGGGAGGGGTTGGCGTGACACGTCCGTCGATGCCTCAGGTTGCGGTGCCCAAGGTGCTGCTGGTCGAGGACGACCCAGGGGACGTGTTCCTGGTCCGTGAGCTGCTCGCCGAGGTCGCGTCGCCGATCGAGTTGACCGTCGCGGACTCCGTCGCCGACGCGGTGAACTCGGGGCACCTCGCCGCCGCCGACTGCGTCCTGCTGGACCTGCAGCTACCCGGCACCGTCGGGCTGGACCCGTTGGACGCGCTGCGGGAACTGCGCAGCCAGGCGCCGCTGTACTGCGCCATCTGTGTGCTCACCGGGCTGGACGACGAATACCTCGGCGCGGCGGCGATGGCCGAGGGCGCGCAGGACTACCTGGTCAAAGGAACGGTGGACGGCGAGCTGCTGACTCGTTCGGTGCGCTACTCGGTGGAGCGCCGCCGGGCCGAGCGCAACTCGGTGCGGCTGCGCGAGGCACAGCTGGAGCGGGCCGAGTCCGCCCGCGTGGAGCGCGGTCTGCTGCCCCGGCTGTTGCTGGACGGCAGCTTCGTGGCCGCCCAGCCGTTCTACCGCCCGGGTCGCCGGTCATTGCTGGGCGGTGACTTCTACGACGCGGTGCGCTGCCCGGACGGCTCCGTGCACGCCATCGTCGGGGACGTCGCGGGGCACGGGCCGGACGAGGCCGCGCTGGGCGCGATGCTGCGGGTCTCCTGGCGCGCACTGGTGCTCAGTGGGGTCGGCGAGCCCGCCGTGCTGCCCGCGCTGCAGCAGGTGCTGAACAGCGAGCGACACGCCCCGGCGCTGTTCACCACGGTGTGCACGATCGCGCTCTTCGAGGCGCCACCGGAGGCCGGCCCGGCGCCCCGGACCGGCCCGCGGCGGGGGGTACAGGCCCGGATCCGGGTCGCCGGCCACCCGCCGCCGATCCTGCTGCGCCCGGAGCTCGGCGAGCTGCCGTACCGGTTGGGCCCGCCGCTGGGAGTGCTGCCCGATCCGGAGTGGCCGGCGGCCACCACCGACCTGCCGCCGGGGTGGGCGCTGATGCTCTACAGCGACGGTCTGATCGAGGGCCTCAGCGGTCCGGACCGCGAGGATCGGCTGTGGACCGACGGCCTGCTCGAACTGCTCGGCAAACAGCGCGACACCGAGCTGTCCGTGGTGCCGACGCGGCTGGCCGAGCGCGCGATCGAGCTCAACGGCGGACCGCTCGGCGACGACGTGGCAATCCTGCTGCTGACCGCCGGCGAGCCCGGAGAGACCGGCGGGCCGGGCAGCTCCGCCGACCCCGGTGAGCCCGCCGCCCCGGCAAAGACCGGCGCGACCGGCGCGACCGGCCGGCCGCCGGCGTGAGGCAGTGGACGCTCGCCCGCCGGGTCACCGCCCTGGTCGGGCTCGGCGCGCTGTTCATCGTGACGGCACTGGTGGTGCTCGTCGTGGTGACCGCTCGCAACCAGGCCGCGGTGGACGACCTGCTCAACCGGGTCGCGCCCAGCCGGCGCGCCGCCGCCGAACTGCTCACCACGCTGGTGGAGGAGCAGAACTCGGTACGCGGCTACGCGCTGACCGGGGACGTCGCGCGCCGGCTGGCCTACCAGGCCGCGGTGACCCGGCAGGACGACGACGTGCGCGCCCTGCGCGCGCTGCTGACCGAGGACGACGCGGACGTCGCCGCCCAGCTGGACCGGATGCTCGCCGAGGCGGATCGCTGGCGGGCCAGGGGCGCCACGCCGCTGCTGGACGACGTCGTGCGGCAGGGCCCGAGGCCGGCGGCGGACGCCGCGTACCGCACCGAGGAGGACCTCTTCGGGCCGGTGCTGATCTCGGCACACGCCCTGGTCACCACGCTGGACCACCGCCGCGACGCCGCCACCGCGGGGCTCGCCACCTACCGTCGGACCGAGCTGATCGCGCTGTTCTTCGGGGCGGCGGTGGCCGTGGCCGCGGGCACCGGCACGCTGCTGCTGCTGCGGCGCTGGGTGACCAACCCGATCGACCGGCTGGCCGCGGACGCCGGCAAGGTGGCCGACGGCGACCACAACCACCAGGTCGGCGTGCCACCGGGGCCACCGGAGCTGAGCGCCGTGGCCGCCGACGTCGAGCGGATGCGCAGCCGGATCGTCAACGAGCTGGCCGAGCTGGCGGCCAGCCAGCAGGAGCTGCGCGAGACGAGGGACCGACTGCAGAGCCAGGCCGTCGACCTGATGCGCTCCAACCGCGACCTGGAGCAGTTCGCCTACGTGGCCAGCCACGATCTGCAGGAGCCGCTGCGCAAGGTGGCCGGCTTCTGCCAGCTGCTGCAGCGCCGCTACGCCGGGCAGCTGGACGAGCGCGCCGAGCAGTACATCGAGTTCGCGGTGGACGGCGCACAGCGGATGCAGCGCCTGATCAGCGAGCTGCTGGCGTTCTCCCGGGTGGGCCGGTCGGACCGGGCGATGGCCGACGTGTCACTGGCTGAGGTCGCCGCCGAGGCGCTGCGTGACCTGGCCTCGGCCGGCGACCTCACCTCCGGCACCGAGCTGGCCGACGCCCGGGTCGTGATCGGCGAGCTGCCCCGGGTGCGCGGCGACGCGGTGCTGCTGCGCCAGCTGTTCACCAACCTGTTCGGGAACGCGGTGAAGTTCCACCGGGTCGACACGCCGGCCGAGGTGCACGTGGAGGCGCACCGCGACGCGGTGGGCTGGCAGATCAGCGTCGCGGACAACGGGATCGGCATCCCGCCGGAGTTCGCGGACAAGATTTTCGTGCTGTTCCAGCGGCTCCACGGCAGGGAGGCCTACCCCGGTACGGGCATAGGATTGGCGCTCGCGAAACGGATCGCCGAGTACCACGGCGGGCGGATCTGGCTGGACACCGGGCGACGGGACGGCACCACCATCCGGTTCAGTCTGCCGTCCGCCGAGCTCAGCACCACCCAGGAGCCGACAGATGATCGAGACGACATGAGCGGTATGCCATGACCGAACCCGCCCAGCCCAAGGCCATCAAGGTGCTGCTCGTCGAGGACGACGAGGGCGACGTGGTGCTGACCCGGGAAGCGTTCCAGGAGTACCTGCACAACCGGCTCGAGGTGGTGCAGGACGGCGTCCAGGCACTGGCCTACCTGCGCAGGCAGCCGCCGTTCGAGGACAGGCCGACCCCGGACCTGGTGCTGCTGGACCTGAACCTGCCGGGCCGGGACGGCCGCGAGGTGCTCTCCGAGATCAAGTCGGACCCCGCGCTGGCGCACATCCCGGTCGTGGTGCTGACCACCTCCGCCGCCCAGGAGGACATCCTGCGCAGCTACCAACTGCACGCGAACGCGTTCGTCACCAAGCCGGTCGACCTGGACGGCTTCATCGCCGCGATCCGTCAGATCGACCACTTCTTCGTCAGCGTGGTGCGGTTGCCAAGCTGAGCACCTCGGCCATCGTGTCGGCGACCGGCACCCTGCCGGACGCCGCGGCCTCCTCCAGCGCCGACCGGTCGTGGTAGCCGCCGTTGTAGAGGATGCAGCCCGCGCCGGCGCCGGCCGCCGCGTCCGCGTCGTCCAGGCTGTCGCCGATCAGCAGTACCGCCGCCGGGTCCAGCCGCAGCGCCGCGAGGTGGCGGGCCAGGTGCTCGGCCTTGTGGCCACCACCGGGACCGACAAGCCCGTCGATCCGGACGAACTCGTCCTGGATCCCGTACCGCCCGACCAGGCTCAACAGCTGCTCGTGCCGGAACATCGACAGCAGTGACTGGCTGCGACCGCTCTGGCGCCAGGCCCGCAGTGTCTGCCGGGCGCCAGTGGCGAGCGTCACACCTGCCATCGTGCGCCGGTAGGCGTCGTGGAAGTCGTCGTCGAGGCCGGCGAACTCACCGGCGGCCAGCTCGCGGCCGAACAGCTTGGCGTAGAAGGCCTCGATGGGGCGACTGTAGGCGGCGCGGTAGGCCTCCATGGTCACGCTGGGGAGCCCGTGAGCTGCAAAGACCTCACAAGCGGCCAGGTAGACGACCTGCGCGTCGTCGAACAGCGTGCCGTTCCAGTCCCAGACGATGTGTTCGATCACGATCAACAGCATCCCGCGGAAACCCGGCCGCCAGCATCCCGGGGACGACCGAAATAGAGATGCCCCGATAGCCACCGCTACCCGATCCTGTCCAGGCGGGACAATCGGACGGCGGCACACGGATGCATTTCAGGGAAGCACTCACCATCGCGGCACGCAGCATGCGCGCGAACCGACTGCGGTCGGCACTGACCACACTCGGCATCGTGATCGGCGTCACGGCGGTGATCGTGCTGGTCGGGTTCGGCCAGGGTATGAAGGCCGGCTTCAACAAGTCCTTCGGCGAGCTCGCCACCGCCATCATCGTGACCAAGGTCGAGGGCTCGGTTCCCGGCGGCGGCGCCCCCCGCGACCTGCGCGACGCGGACGTCACCGCGCTGATGAACAAGAAAATGGCGCCGGACATCGCCACCGTCACCCCGGTGGCGAACGGTAAGGAACTGGTCGAGTACCGGGCCAAGACGTTCCGGGCCTCGGTGGCCGGCTCGACCACCGGCTACCTCAAGGTGAACAACCGCGAGATCACCGCCGGGAAGATGTTCGACGAGCAGGACGAGCGGCTCAACTCCAAGGTCGTGCTGCTCGGCCCGAAGCCGGTCAAGGACCTGTACGGCGACGACCCGGCGTCGGCGGTCGGTACCAACGTGCGGATCGGCCGGATCACGTTCAAGGTCATCGGCACCCTGAAGAGCGACGGCAACTCCGACGACGTGGCGCTGATGCCGCTGGGCACCGCGCGCGCCTACCTGGTCGGCGGCGCCGACAAGCTCGGCACGCTCGTGGTGAAGGCGGCCAGCGTGAACCAGGTCAACCCCGCGCTGGAGCAGACCACCAAGATCCTCAGCGAGCGGCACCACATCCGGGAGGAGTCCAAGCGGGACTTCGACGCCACGGCGCTGCAGAACCAGCTGGACCAGATCAACCAGTTCCTGACCTTCCTGACCCTGTTCATCATCGCGGTGGCCGCGATCTCGCTGCTGGTCGGCGGCATCGGCGTGGCGAACATCATGCTGGTCTCGGTGACCGAGCGGACCAGGGAGATCGGCATCCGCAAGGCCATCGGTGCCCGGCGCAGCGCGATCATGAAGCAGTTCCTGATCGAGTCCACCGTGTTGGCCGGGGTGGGCGGGCTGTTCGGCATCGTGTTCGGTGTCGGCATCACACTGACCGGGGCCTACGTGCTGCCCAAGGTGGCGCCGGACTTCGGCACCCCGGAGGTGTCGGGGGTGTCGATCGTGGTGGCCATCGGGGTCAGTCTGATCATCGGCCTGGTCGCCGGCGGCTACCCGGCGATGCGGGCGTCGCGGCTGCAGCCCATCGAGGCGCTGCGTTTCCAGTGAGGCTCGGCCGGGGCTGCAGATGAGCTGGGCACCACGCCATACGGCGGAACGCTCGGCGGCATCCGCGCACCAACTATCCTTAGAGCTGTGATCGACGCCGAAGACCAGCTTGCTGGGTCGAGAATCAGCAGCGAAGACCAGCTTGCTGGGTCGAGAATCGACTCCGTCGAGGTTGCCGCCGCCACCCCTGACCAGGCCCAACCCTATGCCGAGCTCGGCCTGCGCGCCGAGGAGTACCAGCGCATCCGCGACATCCTCGGCCGCCGACCCACCGACGCCGAGCTGGCCATGTACAGCGTGATGTGGAGCGAGCACTGCTCCTACAAGTCCTCCAAGGTGCACCTGCGCTACTTCGGCGAGACGACAACGCCGGAGATGCAGTCCAAGATGCTGGCCGGCATCGGCGAGAACGCCGGCGTGGTGGACATCGGGGACGGCTGGGCGGTCACCTTCAAGGTGGAGTCGCACAACCACCCGTCCTACGTGGAGCCGCACCAGGGCGCGGCCACCGGGGTCGGCGGCATCGTGCGCGACATCATGGCGATGGGCGCCCGCCCGATCGCGGTGGCCGACCCGCTGCGCTTCGGCCCGGCGGACGCCCCGGACACCGCCCGGGTGCTGCCCGGGGTGGTCTCCGGCATCAGCTTCTACGGCAACTGCCTCGGCCTGCCGAACATCGGCGGCGAGGTCGTCTTCGACGCGGTGTACGCGGGTAACCCGCTGGTCAACGCGTTGTGCGTGGGCGTACTGAAGACCGAGGACCTGCACCTGGCACACGCCAGCGGCACCGGCAACAAGATCATCTTGTTCGGCGCGCGGACCGGGCTGGACGGCATCGGCGGGGTGTCCGTGCTGGCCAGCGAGACCTTCGACGACGCGGGCGAGGGCGGGTCCGGCGGCGGCCGCAAGAAGCTGCCGAGCGTGCAGGTCGGCGACCCGTTCACCGAGAAGGTGCTCATCGAGTGCTGCCTCGAGCTGTTCCACGCCGGCCTGGTGGTCGGCATCCAGGACCTCGGCGGCGCCGGGCTGTCCTGCGCTACCAGTGAGCTGGCCAGCGCCGGCGACGGCGGCATGTACATCGAGCTGGACGCGGTGCCGCTGCGCGCGAAGCACATGACGCCGGCGGAGATCCTGTCCAGCGAGTCGCAGGAGCGCATGTGCGCCGTGGTGACGCCGGACAACGTGGCCGAGTTCATGCGGGTCTGCGCCAAGTGGGACACGCTGGCCACCGTGATCGGCGAGGTCACCGACGGCGACCGGCTGGTGATCACCTGGCGGGACGCGACCGTGGTGGACGTACCGCCGCGCACGGTGGCGCACGAGGGCCCGGTGTACCAGCGCCCGATCGGCCGCCCGGACAGCCAGGACGCACTGATCGCCGACGACACCGCCGCCCTGGACCGCCCCAAGACCGAGCAGCAGCTGCTGGACACCATCGTCACGATGGCCGCCAGCCCGAACCTCTGCAGCCGCGCCTGGGTCACCGACCAGTACGACCGCTACGTGCGCGGCAACACCGTCTCGGCGCAGCCGTCGGACTCCGGCATGGTGCGCATCGTCGAGGTGGACGGCGTCGAGGGCGGCCGGGGCATCGCCGTGGCCACCGACTGCAACTCCCGGTACTGCGCGCTGGACCCGTACACCGGGGCGCAGCTCGCCCTGGCCGAGGCGTACCGCAACGTGGCGGTGGGCGGCGCCGTGCCGATGGCGGTCACCGACTGCCTCAACTTCGGCTCGCCGGAGGACGCGGGGGTGATGTGGCAGTTCGAGCAGGCCGTGCACGGGCTGGCCGACGGCTGCGCCACCCTCGGCATCCCGGTGACCGGCGGCAACGTCAGCTTCTACAACCAGACCGGCAGCACGCCGATCCACCCGACGCCGGTGATCGGCGTGCTCGGCATCATCGAGGACGTCGCACACCGCATCCCGACCGGTTTCCGGACCGAGGGCGACCGGGTCCTGCTGCTCGGCACCACCCGCGAGGAGCTCGACGGCAGCGAGTGGGCGCACGTGGCGCACGGCCACCTGGGCGGGCGGCCGCCGAAGGTCGACCTGGGCGCCGAGCGCGCGCTGGCCGAGCTGTTGGCCGCGGCCGCCCCGGACGGTCTGGTCACCGCCGCGCACGACCTGTCCGAGGGCGGTCTGGCACAGGCGCTGGTGGAAGCCGGCCTGATCGGCGAGCTGGGCGCCGAGATCACCCTTCCGGCCGATATCGACCCGTTCGTCGCACTGTTCTCGGAGTCCACCGCCCGCGTGCTGGTCACGGTTTCACCGAGCCGTGTGAGCGAGTTCATAACACGGTGTGAAAGTGCCTCAATACCGGTCACCGAGCTCGGCTCGGTGGCGCCGGCGGAAACCGGATTGGTCCTGACCAGCCTCGGTACGCTGGCCCTGGGCGATCTGCGGCTCGCCTGGGAGGGAACTTTGCCAGCTCTGTACGGACGCTGAGGTTCCGTTCAGCTGGCTCACACCCTTCCCGGAGATGATCTCCATGACCCGTAACCGCCTCCTACCAAGGTCGTTATCCAAATGGTTCGCAAGGCTAGGGATATGGCCGGAATTGACGTGCCGCTGCGACGGCGCTTCTTGAGATGCTGGGGGGCGGGCAACACCCGCAACCCGGGGGGAAAATGATCGAGCTCGAGAGCGTCACCAAGATCTACCAGATGGGCGATATCGAACTGCGTGCCCTGAACAACGTGAGCCTGAAGATCGACAGCGGTGACCTGGTCGCGATCATGGGGCCGTCCGGTTCGGGCAAGAGCACCATGATGAACATCCTCGGCTGCCTGGACATCCCGACGGACGGCGTCTACCGGCTGGACGGGATCGACGTCGGCGAGCTGAACGACAACGCGCTGGCCGAGATCCGGAACCGCAAGATCGGCTTCGTGTTCCAGTCCTTCAACCTGATCCCGAGGACCAGCGCGGTCCGCAACGTCGAGCTGCCGATGGTCTACGCGGGCATCGGCAACCGCCGCGACAAAGCGGTCGAGGCGCTGGAGAAGGTGGGCCTGGGCAGCCGGGTCAAGCACATGCCGAACGAGCTGTCCGGTGGGCAGCAGCAACGTGTGGCGATCGCCAGGGCGATCGTCACCGACCCGGTGATGATCCTGGCCGACGAGCCGACCGGAAACCTGGACTCGGCGTCCACCGTCGAGATCATGAAGCTGCTGGTCGAGCTGAACGACACCGGACGCACTGTGATTCTGATCACGCACGAGAACGAAGTCGCCGGCTTCGCCAAGCGAGTGGTGACGTTGCGCGACGGCAAGATCGTCCGCGATGAGGCCCAACAGAACCGCACGGTAGTCAGCCGGTGAACCTCGCCGAGGCCTTCCAGATCGCGTTGCGCAGCCTGCGCTCGAATCGCATGCGATCGGCGCTGACCACGCTGGGCATCGTGATCGGGGTCTCGGCGGTCATCGTCCTGGTCGGTCTCGGCAACGGCATCAAAGCCGGCTTCAACGAGCAGTTCGGCGCGCTCGGCAACCAGATCCAGGTCGCCAAGGTCAACGGCTCGGTTCCCGGCGGCGGCGCCGCGAAGGACCTGAAGGACTCCGACGTCACCGCGCTGCGCAACCCGAACGTGGCCCCGGACATCGGCGCGGTGACCCCGATGCTCGGCGGCTCGGAGCTGGTCGAGGTAAACCAGCAGCAGTTCCGCGCCGCCGTCCAGGGCTCCACCGCCGACTACCTCACCGTGGTCGACCGGGAGCTGGTCGCCGGCTCGATGTTCACCGCCGAGCAGGCCCGCTCCAACGCCCGCGTCGTGGTGCTCGGGCCGAACGCGGTCGCCACCCTGTTCGGCGGCAACGCCGGCGAGGCGATCGGCAAGGACGTCCGCATCAGCCGCA
>DASYLM010000124.1:0-5781 GCA_036009565.1 Pseudonocardia sp.
CGGGGATCTCAACAGACCGTGACCGTGCGAGCGATGCGTGTCACGCCGACAGAATCCCCGACTCGCCCGGACAGAATCCCCGACTCGCGGAGGCTCAGGGCAGCCGGCGGCCCAGCGCGACGGCCGACCCGAGGCCGAGCATGGCCAGCAGGGTGCCGGCGGTCAACCAGCCGTGGCTGATGTCCACCCGCCGCGTCTCGTAGCCGATCTCCTCGCCGAGGGTGGCGTAGACCTGTTGCAGCTCCTCCTGGCTGGCCGCGGTGAAGAACTGGCCGCCGGAGATCTGCGCGATCTCGTGCAGCGACGCGTCGTCCACCGGTACCGCGGTGCTGCGGCCACTCAGGTCGATCCGGCCGAGCAGGGTGCCGAAGGAGATCGTGGAGATCGGGATCTTGGCGTCCGAGGCCTTGTGCGCCGCGGTGAACGAACCGCGCGGCTCGTTCTCCCCCTCCGGGCCGGGCAACGTCTGCTTGCCGTCGCTCATCAGCACCACGCGGGCCGGCGGCGGGCCCTCGGTGCTGCCGGCGAGCCCCTCGGAGAAGCTCTGGATGGACTGCAGCGCCGCGAAGATCGCCTCGCCGGTGGCGGTGGACTCGGACAGCTTGAGCCCGTCGATCGCATGCTTCACCGGGTCCCGGTCCGCGGTGGGCGAGACCAGGACGGCGGCCGTGCCGGCGAACGAGATCAGCCCGAGGTTGATCCCCGGGGTGAGCCGGTCGGCGAAGCTCTTGGCTGCCACCTGGGCGGCCTGCAACCGGGTCGGCGAGACGTCGGTGGCCTGCATGGACAGCGACACATCGATCACCAGCATGACGGTGGCCCGGTTGCGCGGCACCCTGGCCTCGGCGGTCGGGCCGGCCAGCGCGACGGTCAGCAGCGCGAGGCCGACCAGCAGCACGACGGTCGGCGCGTGCCGGACCCAGGCGCGGCGGCTGGACACCACCCGCTCGAGCAGCTCGAGGTTGGTGAACCGCATGACGTCGCGGTGCTTGCGGCGCTGCAGCAGCCAGTAGCCGACCGCGACGGCAGCGACCACCAGCAGCAGCAACAGCCACCACGGCGAAGCAAAACTCATCGGTTCACCGCATGGCCGCCGGGCGGCCGCCGCTGATCGGCAGGGTGCCGGGCGCGTCGGACCACTGCCGCTTGCGGGCCACCGCGAAGCGCACCACGTCGGCGATCCAGTCCCGGTCGGTACGCAGCACCAGGTGCGCCGCACCGCACCGGCGCAGCGCGGTCGCCACCGTCTCGCGGTGCTCCGCCGCCGCCGCCGCGAACTCGCGGCAGAGCAGCGGCGTGGTGTCCACCTCGCGCTGCCGGCCGGACTCCGGGTCGGCCAACACCACGGTGCCGACCTCCGGCAACTCCAGGTCACGCGGGTCGAGCACCTCGACGGCCAACAGGTCGTGGCGGGCGGACAGCGCGCGCAGCGGTCGCTCCCAGGACAGCTCGCCCAGGAAGTCCGAGACCACCACGGCCAGCCCGCGCCGCCGCGGTGGCCGGCGCAACTGCTCGATCGCCTCGGCCAGGTCGCCGCGGGTGCCCTCCGGGGCGCGCGGCGTCTGCGCGACGCGGCGGATCAGGCCCCGGGCGTGCGCCAACCCGCCCCTGGCCGGAATCCGCACGGTCCGCTCGCCGGTGGCCACCAGCGCGCCGATCCGGTTGCCACCGCCCCTGGTCAGGTGGGCCACGGCGGCGGTCGCGGCCACCGCGAGGTCGCGTTTCTCGCAGGTGGCGGTGCCGAAGTCGAGGCTGGCGGACAGGTCCACCACGACCCAGGTCTCCAGCTCGCGGTCCGCCTCGGTCATCCGGATGTGCGGCTCGGTGGTCCGCGCGGTCACCGCCCAGTCCATCCGGCGTACGTCGTCGCCGGGCTGGTAGGGGCGGGCGTCCCCCGGTTCGCTGCCCGGTCCGGGCACCAGCCCGATGTGGTTGCCCTGCAGCAGTCCGTCCAACCGGCGCCGGACGGTCAGCTCGAGCACCCGCAGCGCGGCCTCCAGCTGGCCGTCGCGCAGGTTCGGTGCCGCCGGGTAGGGCTTGTCCACCTGAGCCTTCCTACGTGGTTGCGTACTGCGGCCGCGAGCTGACCTGCGGCAGCGGCACGGTCTGCAGCACCCGGGACAGGATGTGGTCCATCGGTACCGCGTCGGCGACCGCGTCGTAGGACAGCACCAGCCGGTGCCGCAGCACGTCCGGCGCCACGTCCATCACATCCTGCGGCAGCACGTAGTCCCGGCCCCGCACCAGGGCCAGCGCCCTGGCGGCGGCCACGATGCCGAGGCTCGCCCGGGGCGACGCACCGTAGGACACCCAGCCGGCCACGTCGTCCAGGCCGTGCTCACCGGGCGACCGGGTGGCCACCACGAGGCGGACGACGTAGTCGACCAGCGCGTGGTGCATGAACACCCGAGATGCCACGCCCTGCAGCCGGACCAGCTCGGCGGGCGTGATCACCTGCTCGGCGACCGGCGGCTCGACGCCCATCCGGTAGATGATCTCCCGCTCCTCCTCGAGGTTCGGGTACTCGATGATCAGCTTGAACAGGAACCGGTCGCGCTGCGCCTCCGGCAGCGGGTACACGCCCTCGTTCTCGATCGGGTTCTGGGTCGCGAGCACCAGGAACGGATCGGGCATCGGGAAGGTCTTGCCGCCGATGGACAGGTGCCGCTCGGCCATCACCTCGAGCATCGCGGACTGCACCTTGGCCGGCGCCCGGTTGATCTCGTCGGCGAGCACGAAGTTGGCGACCACCGGACCGAGCTCGACGTCGAACTCCTCGCGTCCCTGCCGGTAGATCCGGGTACCGAGGATGTCCGCCGGGACCAGGTCAGGGGTGAACTGCAGCCGGGAGAACGAGCCGCCGACGACCTTGGCCACGGTCTCCACCGCGAGCGTCTTCGCCACGCCGGGCACGCCCTCGAGCAGCAGGTGGCCCTTGGCCAGCAGGCCGACCAGCATCCGCTCCACCAGGCGGTCCTGCCCCACGATCACCCGCTTGACCTCGAACACGGTGCGTTCGAGCAGCTCACCCTCGCGCGCCGGGCTGGGCACGCCGCCGCCCTTGGCCGGGCTGGGCGCGGCCTGGCCGGACCGGGCCGCGCTGGCCTGAGCGGCGCTGGTCTGAGCGGCGCTGGCCTGAGCGGCGCTGGCCTGAGCGGCGCTCGCCTGGTCCAGCTTGACCTGGTCCGCGCTGGCCTCAGCCGAACTGGGCTGGGCCGAGTCGGACTGGGCCGTGCCGGGTCGAGCCGAGCCGGACGCCGCCGGACTGGGCGCGCCGCTCTGCTCCGCCGGCTGGTTGCCAGCCTGGTCAGCCGACTGGCTGGCCGGCCGTGCGCCGCCCTCGGCGTCCGCCTGCTCCGGGTTGGTCACCGTCGCGTCTCCCTCCACCGGAGGCGGTACCCGCCTCCAAGTCTCCCCGGGCAGCAAACCGGTCGCGCCGTATGACCACCGTGAAGCACGCTGAGCGCGGCCTCAGCGCACCCGCCGGGCGGCAGGTGCTCAATCGGATGCCGGGGCGGACGCCGCCGGCGACCCCGACCCGGTCGCCGCGCGAGCTCGGCGGCATGTCCCCGGGGCCGCCGATCCCGCTGGGCACCCGGCCGCCGCTGGTCGCGCGACCGCCGTTCGCCCGACCACCGTAGCTGGAGCGGCCACCTTGCGCGGCGCGTCAGCCCAGCAGCCGGGTGGCGTTGGGCATCAGGCCGTCGCCGTAGCGGACCGGCACGATGCGCACCGCGCCGCCGGAGTACGGGGCCTCGACCATCTTGCCGTTGCCGATGAACAGCGCGACGTGGTGGATGGTGCCGCCGTCGGCCCAGAACAGCATGTCGCCGGGGCGCATCTGGGAGATCGGCACCTTCTTGCCGGCGTTGTACTGGTAGCCGCTGTAGTGCGGCAGCCCGATGCCCAGCGCGCCGAACGCGTAGAGCATCAGACCGGAGCAGTCGAACCCGGTCTTGCGGTAGTCACCGAACTCGTCGGCCACCCCGCCGTCGCGGATCCCCCGGGACGGCCCCCTGGCGGTGCCACCGCCCCACGCGTAGGTCACCCCGACCTGGGACAGCGCGCGGTCGATCACGCCGCGCGCACCGGCGGTCACGGCGGCGCCGACCCCGGCACCGGCGCCGGCCACCCGGGCGGCGGCGGCCGCGGCGGCCGCCTTGGCGGCGGCGGCCACCTGGGCCTGGTAGCTGAGGTACTGCTGGCGTTGGGCACGCAGCCCGGCGTCGTGCGCGGTCAGAACGTCGAGCTGGTGTTCGAGGCTGACGCGCTGCACGTTGACCTGGCGCAGTTGCGCCAACCCGGCGCTGAGCGCGGCCTGCGCGCTGGCCACCGCGCCGTCCGCGGTCTTCTTGGCACCGGCCGCGGCGTTCTGCTTGGCGACCGCCGCCAGCTGCGCGGCCCTGGCCAGCGAGTCCGCGTTGACCTTGGCGACCCGGGCACGCTGCATGGCCTCCAGCGCGGCCTTCTCCTGGTCGGCCACCGCCTGGGTGAGCTCGGCGCGCTGCACCAGGTCGGCCGGGTCGGCGGCCTCCATCAGCAGACCGAACGAGCCGCTCTGCACACCCTGCTCGTAGGCGACCGCGATGAACTCGTCCAGCTGCCGGTGCGCCTCCTCGATCGCGCCGGCGGCGGCCGTCGCCTCCACCTGGGTGGCCTGGGCCTGCTGGGCGGCCTGCGCGGCGGCGTCCCGGGCGACCTGCAGGTCGACCAGCGCCTTGTTGGCGTTCTCCTGGCGGCCCTCGAGCTTGAACCCGAGCTGGTCGGCCTCGGCCTGCACGGCGGCCAGCTGACTGGTCAGCTTGCCCACCTGCCCGGCCGCCGAGTTGATGTCGTGCTTGCTCTGGTCGAGCTGTTGGTCGGACGGGTTCGGCGGCGGCGACGGCGGCGGCGCGGGGTCCGCCAGCGCCGACCCGCTGGCCGCGACCATGGCTCCGACGAGCAGCGCCGCTACTACGGCCGCCCGTCGGGCATGCACGCGCAGCAATCGCACGACCGACCCTCCGAAACCAGGACTAGCCCGTCCGTGTTGACCAGACGGCGGGACTCTCTCACCCTGCGCACCGAAATCGCGGCACCGACACCACCTCTGACCTCAACTGTCACCGCAAGAGCGATATCCGGCCGCGCTGGGTGTGTACTGAAAGACACCGGGTGACGGGGTCCTCGACACCCAAGCAGTACGCGCGTACTGTTTGAGGCGAAGGGTGCTGAGTGAACCGCCGCACCCTCCGACAGGGCCTACCGGATACAGGTTTCACACCGTGCGACAGACTGCCCGTGACGCCCGACACCACCACCGCGGTTCCGGCTCGGCTGACCGGCGGAACCGGCACTCCAGGAGAGGACGCGACGTGAGCTCCACAGACCCGGCTGACACCCGACCCGCGGCAGGCCCAGACAGCTTCGGCGCGCGCGGCACCTTGAGTGTCGGCGGCCCGGGTGGGAGCACCGATCACGAGATCTTCCGGTTGTCCGCCGTCGACGGCGCCGACCGGCTGCCCTACAGCCTCAAGGTGCTGCTGGAGAACCTGCTGCGCACGGAGGACGGCGCCAACGTCACCGCCGACCACATCCGCGCGCTGGCCGACTGGGACCCGAGCGCCGACCCGGACACCGAGATCCAGTTCACCCCGGCCCGGGTGATCATGCAGGACTTCACCGGCGTGCCGTGCGTCGTCGACCTGGCCACCATGCGCGAGGCCGTCACAGAGATGGGCGGCGACCCCGCCAAGGTCAACCCGCTGGCCCCCGCCGAGCTGGTGATCGACCACTCGGTGA
>DASYLM010000125.1:0-2376 GCA_036009565.1 Pseudonocardia sp.
ACACCGCCGGCCTGAATGCCACCCTGGGCCTGCTCGAGACGGTGGCGCTCGTGGCCGCGCTCTACACCGGGGCGACCCTGCTGTCGGGCCGGATCTCCGGCGCCGGCGACGGCCCCACCACGTACGCCCACTCCCTCATCCCGATCGCCGCCGGCTACGCCGTCGCCCACTACTTCTCGCTGCTGCTGCTGGACGGGCAGCTGACCTGGATCCTCGCCAGCGACCCGTTCCAGACCGGCCTCAACCTGTTCGGCACCGCCGGCAACACGGTGAACTACACCGCCATCTCACCCCGCACCATCAGCCTCGTCCAGGTCGGCGCCATCGTGCTCGGCCACGTGGTCGGCGTCGTGCTCGCACACGACCGAGCCGTCCGGGTCGCGCCCGCCCGCCGAGCGCTCGTCGCGCAGTACCCCCTGCTCGTGGTGATGGTGACCTTCACCGTCGCGGGACTCGGCCTGCTGCTCGGCTGATCATCACGGCGAGATCCACGACGCGTGCCTGGACCGCCTTGCGGGGCTCGATGTCCACGGCTGCTCCTAGTGCGCGGCTGCGCCGCGGCCGCCGTTCGTCGTGCTGCTGTCAGCTGTCAGCACCTTCCTGACCGCCCACCCCAGAGTCACCAGGCGGGAGGGTGCACCGCTGCCGGACCTCGACCATTTGATCGTCCGTCAACATGCAGCCGCCTACGCAGTCGAACTCCATGACCTCATCACCCGTCCACCCCACAGCGGCCTGCTCGCTGCAACTGGGACATAACCCCCAGGTCACCCGCTCGCTCATGTCTTCCCCCCGCCGCTGACACGCCCGGACGGTTTCCCGGGGCGCCCGGAGTGACGCGTTGAAACCGTCAGATTACGAACGGTGCGGCAGACGTGCAGAACGGAACAGCCGGAGTTGTCCCTGAATTGTCCGCTAAGGGCAATGCCGGTGACTTAGGGCGTTCTCGCGGGCGAGCGCTGTGTCGGCGCGGCAGCAGCGCGCGGGTTCGCCGCTCGAGGTCGGCGTGCCGTCGTGGTGGACGGCGAAGCCCCGGTAGGACAGCGATCGACCAAGATCAGAACTGTCCTCACCGGGAGCTCCGATGCTGGAGTCTGCCACCGCCGTTGCCCCGGTGGGCCGCGGCGTTTGCGATCAGCGGCGTGTCACCTCGCGGCCCTCCACGCACGGCCGGGTATCGCTGGAGAAGGGCTGGCGGCTGCGGCTGGGCGTGCTCACCGCGCAGATCCTCCGGCCCTGGTCGATGACGTGGTGGCCGCCGCGGGTGCGACCCAGCGGCGCGTGCGGCTGCTGCCGGCGTGCGCGGTGGTGTACTTCGTGCTGGCGTTGTGCCTGTTCAGCGCCTCAGACGCAGCCGCCCCGCCGGGCTACCGCTCGGTGCTCCGGTCACTGACCACCGGGCTGCGGCACCTGCCCAACGCCGGCAAGATCCCCTCCAGTCCGGCGCTGACCCGGGCCCGGCAGCGGCTGGGCGCCGAACCGCTGCGGCTGCTGTTCGACCGGCTGTGCGGCCCGCGGGCCACCCCGGCCACCGCCGGCGCCTTCGCCTTCGGCCGGCGGCTGGTGGCCTGGGACGGCACCGGCATCGACGCCCCGGACACCGCGGCCAACGCCGCGGAGTTCGGCCGCGCCGGCGGCGCCGGGCATCCCCAGCTGCGGCTGCTCACCCTGCTGGAGTGCGGCACCCACGCCCTGCTCGGCGCGGTCTTCGACGGCTTCGACCGGGCCAGCGAGCCGGTCCTGGCCCGTCGGCTGCTCGACCGGCTGGGCCCGGGCATGCTGCTGCTGGCCGACCGCAACTTCTGCGGCCACCAGCTGTGGGGGCTGTCCGCGGCCACCGGCGCGGACCTGGCCTGGCGGATCAAGAAGAACAACATCTTCGTGCCGGTGCGCCGGCTCCCGGACGGCTCGTTCCTGTCAGTGATGGGCACTCCGGCCGAGAACCTCCGTCAGGGCGAGGCCCGTCGCGCCGGGCGCCCGCTGCCCGACCCGCCGGACGGGCACCCGGTGCGCATCATCGAGTACGACGTCACCATCCAGACCGGCGACGGAGCCGTGCGCACCGAGCCCTGCCGGCTGGTCACCATCCTGCTCGACCCCGAGCAGGCGCCCGCCCGGCAGCTGGCCGAGATCTATCACCAGCGCTGGGAGATCGAGCTGGGCTACGGCGAGCTGAAGACCCGGCTGCGCGGACCGGAGGTCATCCTGCGCTCCCGCTGCCCACAGATGGTCCGCCAGGAGGTCTTCGCCTTCCTCGTCGTCTATCAGGCGCTGTGCTGCCTGCGGCTGCGCGCCGCGCAGGCCGCCGACACCGACCCCGACCGGATCTCCTTCACCGTCACCCTGCGCCTGGCCCGCGACCAGGTCAGCAACCAG
>DASYLM010000126.1:0-11969 GCA_036009565.1 Pseudonocardia sp.
GCCCGTTGCCGGCCCAGCGCCAGTCGTGGAACGGGCAGGCCACCGCGTCGCCCTTGATGCTGCCCTGGGTGAGGTCGCCGCCCATGTGCCGGCAGTAGCCGTCCAGCACCTTCAGCTCGCCGGCGCCGTCCGCGAACACGACCAGCTTGGTGCCGAAGGCTTGTACCGCATGCGGCTGACCGTCCCGGAACGGCTCGGCCAACCCGAGGCAGTGCCAACCTCTGGCGAACCGGGTCGGCGGCACACCGACGTCGATCGTCCGCACCCCGTCCTCGGCCGCTCTCATGCCGACCCTCCGCTGTTCGCTAGATCGCCCGGCGCCACCTCGGCGGCCGACCCGGGCGCCGCCAGGTCCAGTGCCGCCGGATCCGGTGCCGCCGGTGCCGCCGGGTCCAGTGCCGCCAGCTCCAGCGCCGCGACGTAGCCGCCGGTCATGGCGGGCCCGATGGTGGCGCCGGCGCCGGCGTAGGTGCGCCCCATCACCGACGCGCTGACGTTGCCGGCGGCGTACAACCCGGCGATCACCGAGCCGTCGTCGCGGAGTACCCGGGACCGCTCGTCCACACACAGCCCGCCCTTGGTGCCCAGGTCACCGGGAACGATGCGGACCGCGTGGAACGGCGCGACCTCGAGCGGGCCCAGGCAGGGGTTCGGCCGGTGCCTCGGATCCCCGTAGTAGCGGTCGTAGGCGCTCTCGCCGCGATGGAACTGCTCGTCACGGCCGTTGCGCGCGGCGACGTTGAAGGCGTTCACGGTGGCCCGCAGGCTGTCGGCGGGCACCCCGATGGCGGCCGCCAACCCGTCCAGGCTGGCCGCGCTGTGCACCGCGCCGGCCTTGTGCCAGCGCCCCGGGAACGCCTGCCCCGGCCGCAGCCCGGCGAACGGGTACCGCTGCCGGTAGCGCTGGTCGGCGATCAGCCAGGACGGCACGTGGGAGACGCCGGTGGCGTGCCCGTCGTACATCGCGTGCACCGCGTCGACGTACGGCGCGGCCTCGTTCACGAACCGCTCGCCGGCCCCGTTGACCATGATGCAGCCGGGCAGCGTCCGTTCGGAGAGGCAGAAGTACGGGCCCCCGCTCAGTGGGATGGACGGCCCCCACCAGGCGTCGTCCATCAGGTCCAGCGCCGCGCCGGCCCGCTGGCCGGCCTCGATGCCGTCGCCGGTGTTCTCCGCCGCGCCGGTGGTCCATTCGGTGCCGATCGGCGCCCGCTGGTACCGCGACCGCATCGCCGCGTTGTGCTCGAAGCCCCCACTGGCCAGCACCACACCCCGCCGCGCCCGCAGCTCCTCCTCGGCGCGGCCCTGCCGGACCCGGACCCCGGTCACCCGATCGCCGTCCTGACAGAGCTCGACCAGCGGCGTGTCCAGCCAGACCGGCACCTCCAGCGCCAGCAGCCCGGCGCGCAGCCCGGCGATCAGCGCCTGACCCATGACCAGGGTGTGCTGGCGGCGCAGCGCACCGAGCACCCGCCGCCCCGCGACCCGCCCGGCGCGCAGCGCACCCCGGGGATGACGGGCGATCAGGTTCAGCCAGCGGTAGTCGGCGGCGGTCACGGTGATGCCGCCGGGACTGCGGATGTACGGCGGATTCAGCCGCGCGAGCTCGGCACCGAGCACCCGGCCGTCCATCGGCTTCGGCTCGATGGTGCGCCCGCGTGGCAGGCCGCCGGGCAGCTCCGGGTAGTAGTCGGCGTAGCCGGGCACCCACGCGAAGTCGAGCGGGGTGAGCGCGCGCACCAGGTCGAGCATGGCCGGGCCGTGCTCCAGCAGCGCCTCGCGCCGCGCCGCCGATACCGAGTCGCCGAGCAGGTGCGCGAGGTAGCTCGCGGCCAGCGCCGGGCTGTCCGGAACCCTGGCCCGGCGCAGCACGCTGTTGTTCGGCACCCACACCCCGCCGCCGGAGCGTGCGGTGGAACCGCCGAACCGGGCGGCCTTCTCCACCACGACGACGGCGAGCCCTCGGTGTGCCGCCGTGAGCGCCGCGGTGAGCCCGGCCGCGCCACTGCCCACCACAATCACGTCACACTCGCGCATGTCACCTCCCGGTCCGGTCGGGCAGACTGAAACATGTTATAGAAATGTCCCAGCGGTGCCACGTCAGGTTCGAGACCTGTCGGCCCGGAGTCTACTAGAACGTGTTCCAGTTTGGGGAGGTGTCGAGTGGGCGCGGACGACGAGCTGGTCGCGGACGTGGTGGTGGTCGGGTTCGGGGCGGCGGGAGCGTGCGCGGCGATCGAGGCGGCCAGGGCCGGCGCGGACGTGATCGTGCTGGACCGGTTCGGCGGCGGAGGGTCGTCGGCGCTGTCCGGCGGCGTGGTCTACGCCGGCGGCGGCACCAGCGTGCAGCGAGCGGCCGGCGTCACCGATACCCCGGAGGCGATGTTCGAGTACCTGCGCCGGGAGGTCGGCGACGTGGTGTCCGCCGCGACGCTGCGCCGGTTCTGCGACGGCAGTGCGGACATGGTCACCTGGCTGGCCGATCTCGGGGTGCCGTTCGAGGCCAGCCTGTGCCCGTACAAGACGTCGTACCCGAGCAACCGGCACTACCTGTACTACTCCGGCAGTGAAGCCGCCGGCGGCTTCCGGGACGCGGCGCCGCCCGCCCCGCGCGGACACCGGGCCCGTGGTCGGGGCATCTCCGGTGGGGTGCTGTTCGCCCAGCTCGCGCGGGGCGCCCGGGCCGCCGGGGTCCGGGTGCTCACCCAGACCTCGGCGGCCGAGCTGGTCACCGGCCCGGACGGGCGGGTGGTCGGGGTGGACTGCCGGCGGCTCACCGGGCGGCCGGCCGCGGCGCACCGCCGGCTGTCGAAGTACGCGGCCAAGCCGGGCATCTACTACCCGCCGCTGCGCCGGGCACTGCACCCGCGCGCCGAGGCGCTGGAACGCCGCCACGCTCGGCCGCTGCGGATCCACGCCCGCCACGGGGTGGTCCTCGCCGCCGGCGGGTTCATCGAGAACCGTGCGCTGCTGCGCCAGCACGCCCCCGCGTTCCGGGGCGGCCTGGCACTGGGAACCCCGGGAGACGACGGCAGTGGCATCCGGCTGGGGACGGCGGCCGGCGCGGCGACCGCGGAGCTCGGCTCGGTCTCGGTGTGGCGGTTCATCAGCCCGCCCAGTGCCTTCCTGGGCTCGGTGCTGGTGGACGCGGCCGGGCGCCGGGTGTGCGACGAGTCCCGCTACGGGGCCGCGCTGGGCGACGCGCTGATCGCCAGGCACGGCGGGCGCGGCTGGCTGCTGGTGGATGCCGGGCTGATTCGCGACGCCCGCCGGCAGCTGCGCTCGCAGACCGTGTGGTTCCAGCGGATGCAGACGGAGTACCTGCTGCGCTCGCGCCGGGTGGACGGGGCGACCCTGGACGAGGTGGCCGGCAAGGCCGGGGTGGACCCCGCCGGGCTGCGTGCGACCGTCGCCGCGCACAACGCCGCGGCCGCCGGCGGCCTGATCGACCCGGCGGGCAAACCGGCGGAGTTCGTCCGGGCACTGGTCCAGCCGCCGTACGCGCTGCTGGACATCTCGATCGGGCCGAGCATGTACTACCCGTGCCCGATGTTGACCCTCGGTGGCCTGGTCGTCGACGAGGACACCGGCGCCGTGCTGCGCCAGGGCGGCGAACCGGTCCACGGGCTGTTCGCCGCCGGCCGCAGCGCCGTCGGGATCTGTTCGCGCTCCTACGTCAGCGGGTTGTCGCTGGCCGACTGCGTCTTCTCCGGTCGCCGGGCCGGGCGGAGCGCGACGGACGCCGCCACCGGGCTCGACACAAACGAGAACGTGTTCTAGTCTCGGCCGCGGGACGCACCGTGTTCCACCGGCGGCCGGGCACGCCGCGGAGGCGAACGGAGCAACGCATGGGCGAGAAGGTCATCGAGGCCGTGCGGGACCTGCTGCCGGTCTTCCGGGACCGCGCGCAGGAGGTCGAGGACGCCCGCCGGCTGCCCGAGGACTCGGTCAAGGCGCTGCAGGAGGCCGGGCTGTTCCGACTGCTGCAGCCGGCCCGGTTCGGCGGCTACGAGGCCGACCCGGTCACCTTCTACACCGCGGTGCGGCTGGTCGCCGGCGCCTGCGGCTCGACCGGCTGGGTGGCCTCGGTGGTCGGCGTGCACCCCTGGCAGTTGGCGCTGTTCCCGGCACAGGCCCAGGACGACGTGTGGGGCGACGACCCGCACACCCGGATGTCGTCGTCGTACGCGCCGACCGGCAAGGCGGTGCTGGTGGACGGCGGTTACCGGCTGTCCGGGCGGTGGAGCTTCTCCTCGGGCTGCGACCACGCCAGCTGGGTGCTGCTCGGCGGCATCGTGACCGACGGCGAGGGCAACCA
The DNA here is from genome assembly GCA_036009565.1 of Pseudonocardia sp. Taxonomy (GTDB): domain Bacteria; phylum Actinomycetota; class Actinomycetes; order Mycobacteriales; family Pseudonocardiaceae; genus Pseudonocardia. The sequence continues at coordinate 4,319 of DASYLM010000126.1, forward strand.
GGTCGACTTCAAGACCTTCCTGCTGCCGTCGGCCGACTACACCATCGACGACGTCTGGGACACCGTCGGGCTGCGCGGCACCGGCAGCAACGACATCGTGGTGGACGACGTGTTCGTGCCCGCGCACCGCTCGCTGAGCTTCCTGGACACCTCGCGCTGCCGCTGCCCCGGGCAGGAGGTGAACCCCGGGCCGCTGTACCGGCTGCCGTTCGGCTCGGTGTTCTCGTACACGATCACCACCCCGATCATCGGTATGGCCACCGGCGCGTACGAGGCGCACGTGGAGCTCACCCGCAACCGGATCCGGGTGTCCTACGGCAACAAGGCCGCCGCCGACCCGTTCGCCCAGGTCCGGATCGGCGAGGCGGCCAGCGACATCGACGCCGCCTGGCTGCAGCTGGAGCATCACATGACCGAGCTGATGCGCCTGGCCAGGGCTGGGGAGAAGATCCCGATGCCGCTGCGGCTGGCGATCCGCCGGGACCAGGTCCGGGGCACCGGGCGGTCGGTCGCCGCGATCGACAAGCTGTTCGAGAGCTCCGGCGGGCGGGCGCTGCGCACCGGCACGCCGATCCAGCGGTTCTGGCGGGACGCGCACGCCGGGCGGGTGCACGCGATCAACGACCCGGAGCGGGCCCTGGCCCTGTACGGCACCGGGGAGCTCGGCCTCCCGGTGCAGGACGCGATGGTGTGATCATGACAACCACGTTCGCCGAGGGGCGCCTCGCCGAGGTCATGCCCGGGCTTGCGCTGCACTACCACCAGGCCGGCGAGGAACACCCCGAGGCGGTGGTACTGCTGCACGGCGGCGGCCCCGGCGCCTCGGCGTGGAGCAACTTCGGACCCAACGTGCCGGTGTTCGCCGGCTCGCTGCGCACCGTCGCGGTGGACCAGCCCGGGTTCGGCCGCTCCGGCGCCCCGCTGGAGGGCAGCCACTACTTCGCGCACAGCGCCGACGCGCTGGCCGGGCTGCTGGACAGCCTCGGCATCGAGCGGGCGCACCTGGTCGGGAACTCCCTCGGCGGCGGTACCGCGGTGCGGTTCGCGCTGCGCCACCCGGACCGCGCCGGGCGACTGGTGCTGATGGCACCGGGTGGCCTGAGCATGAGCGTGTTCGCGCCGGAACCCACCGAGGGCATCAAACGGCTGTACGGGTTCGCCGCGCCGCCCGGGCCCAGCCGCGAGCGCCTCGCCGCGTTCCTGCGCACGCTGGTGTTCGACCCCGCGCTGGTCACCGACGAGCTCGTGGCGGAGCGGTTCGCCGCCGCCAGCGACCCGGCCGCGCTCGCCGCCATGGGTGTGATGGGCCGCATGTTCGGGGCGTACCCGGAGGACGGGATGCTGTGGCGGGAGGCCCACCGGCTGCGCCAGCGGGTGCTGCTGGTCTGGGGCCGGGAGGACCGGGTCATCCCGTTGGACGGGGCGCTGGTCGCGCTCAAACTGATCAAGCGCGCCCAGCTGCACGTGTTCGGCGGCTGTGGGCACTGGGCGCAGCTGGAGCGCTTCGACGAGTTCAACCGGCTCGTGCTGGACTTCCTGGGGGCACCGTGATCCGCTCGTTGGGTTACCTGCGGATCGAGGCCACCGATGTGGCCGCCTGGCGGGAGTACGGGCTCAAGGTGCTCGGCATGCTCGAAGGACAGGGTGGCCAGCCGGACGCGCTCTACCTGCGGATGGACGACTTCCCGGCCCGGCTGGTGATCGTGCCGGGGGAGCGCGACCGGCTGGCCGCGTCCGGCTGGGAGGCTGCCGACGCCGCCGGGCTGGACGAGATCCGGGGCCGGCTGGAGCGGGCCGGGGTGGCCTACAAGGAAGGCAGCGCCGCCGAGCGGGCGGACCGGCGGGTGGACGAGCTGATCCGGTTCGATGACCCGTCCGGCAACGCTCTGGAGGTGTTCCACGGCGCCGCGCTGGAGCACCGCCGGGTGGTCAGCCCCTACGGGCACCGGTTCGTCACCGGTGAGCAGGGGCTCGGCCACGTGGTCCTGTCCACCCACGACGACGCGGCGGCGCTGCGGTTCTACCGCGACGTGCTCGGGTTCCGGCTGCGCGACTCGATGCGGCTGCCCCCGCAGCTGGTCGGGCGGCCGGCCGACGGCGCGCCCGCCTGGCTGCGGTTCTTCGGCTGCAACCCCCGCCACCACAGCCTGGCGTTCCTGCCGATGCCCACGCCCAGCGGCATCGTGCACCTGATGGTCGAGGTGGAGAACACCGACGATGTGGGGCTGGCCCTGGACCGGGCGCTGCGCCGCAAGGTGCCGATGTCGGCCACGCTCGGGCGGCACGTCAACGACCTGATGCTGTCGTTCTACATGAAGACGCCGGGTGGCTTCGACGTCGAGTTCGGCACCGAGGGCCGCCAGGTCGACGACGAGCGCTGGATCGCCAGGGAGAGCACCGCCGTGAGCCTGTGGGGCCACGACTTCACTATCGGCGCCCGCCCGCGACCGTAGTTCTACGTCTCACCCGGGGCCGCACAGACCTGGTGCGGTCGGCACAGACCGTGCAGAGTCTGTGCGGCCCGCGGTGGGTCTGTGCGGGCGATCGGAGGACGGCGGTCAGAGCACGAGAGCGGCGAGCCGGTTGATGTGCTCGTGGGGCTGGCCGAGTAGTTGCGCCCCGCCGTGAGCACGCTTGAAGTACCGGTGCGCCTCGTGCTCCCAGGTGATCGCGATGCCGCCGTGCAGCTGGATCATCTCGGCGGTCACCCGGCGCACCGTCTCCGCGCAGTGCGCCTTCGCCACCGCGGCGAGCAGCGGCAGTTGCGCCTCGCCGGCCAGCGCGGCCGCCCACACTGCCGAGCGCGCGGTCTCCACCAGCACGTAGAGGTCGGCCAGCCGGTGCTGCAGCGCCTGGAAGTGCGCGATCGGGCGGCCGAACTGCACCCGCTGCTTGGTGTACGCCACCGTCGTGTCCAGGCAGTGCGCCGCGGTGCCCACCTGCTCGGCGGCCAGTGCCACGCAGCCGACGTCCCGCGCGTGTGCCAGCGCGGCGGTCTGGTCGGCCGCGGCGCCCAGCGGTCGGGCGGGGCAGCCGTCCAGCGCGACGGTGGCCAGCGGGCGGGTGGCGTCTAGCGGGGTGGACCCGGTGCGGCGGGTGTCGGCGGGGTCGACCTCGAACAGCCGCACCCCGCCGTCGGTGCGCGCCGCCACCACGAACACCTCGGCCGCCGCGCCGTCCAGCACGTAGTGCGCCTCACCGTGCAGCCGGCCGTCCCAGTGGCAGGCCGGCGCGGCGGGATCCCAGTGCCCGTCGCGGCCGGCCCAGACCAGCGCCGCCGTGGTGGTGCCGGCCGCGATACCGGGGAGCAGCCGCGCGCAGGCGTCGTCGTCGCGGGAACCGAGCAGCGCGGCGGCGGCCAGTACGGCGGAGCCGAGCATCGGGCACGGCGTGAGTGTCCGCCCGAGCTCCTCGAGCACCACGCACACCTCGGGCAGACCCGCTCCGGTGCCGCCGTAGCGCGACGGCACGGCCAGCGAGGCGACGCCGACCTGGCCGCACAGCCGCGTCCAGGCGTTCGCCGCCGGGGTCCGGGCGAGGAGCCCGCGCACGGCCGCCCGCAGCGCGTCGAGGTCCTCGTCCTCGCTCACGTCGACCCCAGTAGCCGTGCCGACCGACCCCGCGCTGATTCGCGCAGCGCGGTCTTGAGTACCTTGCCGGCCGCGTTGCGGGGCAACTCCGCACGGAACTCGACCTGGTGCGGCACCTTGTACCCGGCGAGGTTGTCCCGGCAGAACGCCAACACGTCCTCGGCGGTCAGCGCGGCGCCGGGGCGGGGTACCACGAACGCCCGGCCCACCTCGCCCAGTCGGTCGTCGGCCACCCCGATGACCGCGGACTCGGCGACCCCGGCCAGCCGCGCGAGTGCCTGCTCCACCTCGGCCGGGTAGACGTTGAAGCCGCCGCGGATGTACATGTCCTTGAGCCGGTCGGTGATGCGCAGGTAGCCGCGGTCGTCCAGGCGGCCGACATCGCCGGTGTGCAGCCAGCCGCCCGCGTCGACCGCCTCGGCGGTGGCCGTCGGGTCGTCCAGGTAGCCGAGCATCACGTTCGGCCCGCGCAGCAGCACCTCGCCGGAGTGCTCGTCCACCCGCACCTCGAAGCCGGCGGCGGCCCGCCCGCAGCTGTGCGCCACGGTTTCGGCGTCGTCGCCGGGACAGCACATCGTGGCCACCACCGCCTCGGTGAGCCCGTACGCGGTCAGTACGCAGTCGAAGCTCAGCTCGCGCCGCATCTCCTCGACCAGCGCGACCGGCACGATGGCCGCCCCGGTGACGGCGAGCCGCAGGCTGGACAGGTCGTGGCGGGTGCGGGCGGGCGAGTCGAGCATCGACCGGTACAGGGTCGGCGGGCCGGGCAGGACGGTGATCCGTTCCCGCTCGACCAGCCGCACCGCCCCCGCCACGTCGAACACCGGCATCGGCACCATCGTCGCGCCGCTGAGCAGGCAGGCCAGGATGCCCGCCTTGTAGCCGAAGCTGTGGAAGAACGGGTTGATCACCAGGTAGCGGTCGGCCTCGGTAAGTTCCGCACGGTTCGCCCACGCCGCTGCGACACCGAGCGCCTGCGCGTGGCTGCTCATCGCGCCCTTGCTCCGGCCGGTGGTGCCGGAGGTGAACAGCACATCGCTGACCTGGTCCGGAGCGGTCGCGGCGGACCGCGCATCGGCGACCTCCGGCGGGACTCCGGCGGCGCGCCCGGCGATCTCGGACCAGTCGATCCCGTCCTGGCCGGCATTCCTCGGTGTGCTGGGAGCCCCGACTCGGTGTGCTGGGAGCCCCGACTCGCCGGAAGCGCGGGTGGGGCTGGGGGTGCGCAGCACCGTGGCCGGGCCGGTCAGGCCGGCGGCGCGCAGTTCGGCCAGTCGGTCCACCCCGAGGAACTCGTCGGCGACCACCAACGCGCTGGCCGAGGACCGCTGCAGCACGTCCAGTGCCTCCGGCCCGGTGAGCCGGGTGCTGACCGGGACCAGGGTGGCGCCGGCGGACAGCGCGCCGAGCGCGGCGACCACCCAGTGCCACGTGTTCGGCGACTGCACCGCCACCCGCTGGCCCGCTTCGATGCCCTCGGCGATGAAGAACCGGGCCAGGGTACGCACCCGCCCGTGCAGCTCGCCCCAGCTCAGCCGCAGCTCGCCGTCCACCAGTGCCTCGCCGTCGGGCCACCGCGCCGCTGCCTCGGCCAATGCGCCGGGGATGGTCCGCACCTGGGAGGACACCTCCAGAAACAGAACGGGTCACAAACAGAACGGGTCACAACTAGAACGTGTTCTTGTACTGTAGCGGTCATGGGCTCGCCGAGTACAGCGATGTCGCGGCCACCGGACAGGTACCTGCTCCCGAGCGATCCGGAGCAGTTCCGCCGGGTCGTGCGGGACTGGTTGGCCGGCGCGCTGGGCGGTGAGTTCGGTGCGCTGCGGGGAGCCGGCGGGCCCGGTCGGGAGCACGAGGCGTTCGCGGAGCGGCTGGCCTGGGACCGGCACCTCGCGGCGGCCGGCTGGACCTGTCTCGGCTGGCCGGAGGAGCACGGCGGCGCCGGCGCCCCGCTGGCCCACCAGGTGGTGTTCCACGAGGAGTACGCCCGCGCGGACGCCCCGGCTCGGGTCAACCACTTCGGCGAGGAGCTGCTCGGCCCGACCCTGATCGCCTTCGGCACGCCCGCCCAGCAACAGCGGTTCCTGCCCGGCATCGTGGCGGTGCGCGAGCTGTGGTGCCAGGGCTACTCCGAGCCCGGCGCCGGGTCCGACCTGGCCGCCGTGCGCACCCGCGCCACCCTCGACGGTGAGGAGTGGGTGATCGACGGGCAGAAGGTGTGGACGTCGCTGGCGCACGTGGCGCACTGGTGCTTCCTGCTCGCCCGCACGGACCCCGAGCAGCAACGACACCGGGGCCTGTCCTACCTGCTGGTGCCGATGGACCAGCCCGGCGTCGAGGTGCGGCCGATCCGGCAGCTCACCGGTACCGCCGAGTTCAACGAGGTGTTCTTCACCGGCGCGCGCACCGACGCCGACCTGGTGGTGGGTGCGGTCGGCGACGGGTGGCGGGTCGCGCTGGGCACGCTGGCGATGGAGCGCGGGGTGGCCACCCTTGGTCAGCAGGTCGGGTTCCGCCGGGAGCTGGACGCCCTGGTGGAGCTGGCCCGGTGCACCGGCGCGCTGGCCGACCCGGCGCTGCGCGACAAGCTGGCGCGGGCCCGCATCGGCCTCGAGGTTATGCAGGCGCACGCCCGGCGCAGCCTGGGCAGTGACGCACCCGGCGTGGCGTCGGTGTCCAAGCTGGTCTGGGCGGCCTGGCACCGCGGCCTCGGCGAGCTGGCCATGGAGGTTCTCGGCGCCGGCTCCCTGGTCGCCAAGGGGGAGCCGTACGACCTGGACCGCTGGCAGCGGCTGTTCCTGTTCAGCCGCGCGGACACCATCTACGGCGGCTCGGACGAGGTGCAGCGGACCATCCTCGCCGAGCGGGTCCTCGGGCTGCCCCGGCCGGTGCGCCCGTGATCCCCGGGCACGACCTGCTGGCCGGGAAGGTCGTGGTGGTCACCGCGGCGGCGGGTACCGGGATCGGCTCGGCGGTCGCGTCCCGGGCGCTGGAGGAAGGTGCCCGGGTGGTGGTCAGCGATCACCACGAGCGGCGGTTGGGGGAGACGGCGGAGCGGTTGCGCGCCGACTACGGTGACCGGGTGCACGCGCTGACCTGCGACGTCACGGTGGAGGAGCAGGTGCAGGCGCTGCTGGCCGGTGCGGCGGCCGCGTTCGGCCGGGTCGACGTGATGGTGAACAACGCCGGGCTCGGCGGTACCCGGTCGGTGCTGGAGATGCCCGATGAGGAGTGGTACCGGGTACTGGACGTGACCCTGAACGGCACGTTCCGGTGCACCCGCGCCGCGCTGCGCCGGATGGTCGAGCAGGGCGGCGGCGGGGTGATCGTGAACAATGCGTCGGTGATCGGCTGGCGCGCGCAGGCGGGGCAGGCGCACTACGCGGCGGCCAAGGCCGGGGTGATGGCACTGACCCGGTGCGCCGCGATGGACGCCGCCGAACACGGCATCCGGGTGAACGCGGTAGCGCCCAGCTTGGCGATGCACCCGTTCCTGGCCAAGGTCACCAGCCCCGAACTGCTCGACGAGCTCGCCGCGAAGGAGGCGTTCGGCCGCGCGGCGGAGCCGTGGGAGGTGGCCAACGTGATGGTCTTCCTGGCCAGCGACTACTCGTCCTACCTCACCGGCGAAGTCGTCTCGGTGAGCAGCCAACACCCCTAGGAGTGCACATGCTGGACGCGTATCTCATCGATGCGGTGCGCAGCCCGGTCTGCCGGCGGGGCGGTTCGCTGGCGGCCGTGCACCCCGCCGACCTGGCCGGATACGTCATGACGGCGCTGCTCGAGCGCACCGGGGTGGACCCGGCGGCGGTGGACGACGTGGTGCTCGGCTGCGTGGACTCCGTCGGCCCGCAGGCCGGTGACATCGCGCGCACCGCGTGGTTGGCCGCCGGGCTGCCGGAGGAGGTGCCCGGGGTGACCGTGGACCGTCAGTGCGGGTCGAGCCAGCAGGCGCTGCACTTCGCCGCGCAGGCGGTGGCCAGCGGCACCGCGGACCTGGTCGTGGCCGGCGGCGTGCAGAACATGAGCGCGGTACCGATCGGCGCGGCGATGACCGT
>DASYLM010000127.1:0-31456 GCA_036009565.1 Pseudonocardia sp.
CGCGGCACCCGGTGAAGGTCGCCGACCTGAGCTCGATGCCGTTCAACTCGGCCCGCCGGGTCTGACCCGCCGGACCGACACGCTCAGACGACGACGTTGACCAGCCGGCCGGGCACCACGATCACCTTGCGTGGACTGCCGCCGTCCACCAGCGCGACGATCTTCTCGTCGGCCAGCGCGGCGGCCTGTACCGCCTCCCGGTCCGCGTCGGCCGGCACGGTGACCCGGGACCGGACCTTGCCGTTGACCTGGATCGGGTACTCCACGGTGTCCGCCACCAGGTACCGCTCGTCCGCCACCGGGAAGGGCGCGTAGGCCAGCGTCTCCTCGTGCCCCAGCACCGACCACAGCTCCTCGGCGATGTGCGGGCACAGCGGCGCCAGCATCAGCACCAGCGACTCCGCCACCGGACGCGGCACCGAGCCCGGCTTGAGCACCTTGGTCAGGTGGTTGTTCAGCTCGATCAGCTTCGCGGCGGCCGTGTTGTAGTGCAGCGCCGCGTAGTCGGTGTGCACGCCGTCGATGGTCCGGTGCAGCAGCCGCAGGGTCTCCTCGTCCGGCTCGACACCGTCGAGCACGGCCGCCTGCCCGGTCTGCTCGTCGACCAGGTTGCGCCACAGCCGCTGCAGGAACCGCTGCGAGCCGACCACATCCCGGGTCGACCACGGGCGGGAGACGTCCATCGGCCCGGTGGACATCTCGTACAGCCGGAACGTGTCCGCGCCGTACCGGTCGCACATCTCATCCGGGGTCACCACGTTCTTCAGTGACTTGCCCATCTTCCCGTACTCACGCCGGACCGGCGCACCGTTCCACGTGAAACCAGGGGTGCCGCCGGCGGACTCGGCTTCCACCACCTCCTCGGCGGGCACGTAGGTGCCGCGCGCGTCGGTGTAGGCGAAGGCCTGGATGTAGCCCTGGTTCAGCAGCCGGCGGAACGGCTCCTCGGAGCTGACGTAGCCCAGGTCGAACAGCACCTTGTGCCAGAACCGGGAGTACAGCAGGTGCAGCACCGCGTGCTCCACGCCGCCGACGTACAGGTCCACGCCGCCCGGGTCGGCCGCGCCGTGCCGTGCCGGGTTTTTGCCCATCCAGTAGCGCTCGATGTCCGGGTCGCAGAACGTCTTGCTGTTCGTCGGGTCCAGGTAGCGCAGCGGGTACCAGCAGGAACCGGCCCACTGCGGCATGGTGTTCGTCTCGCGGCGGTAGTGCTGGACGCCCTGACCGGTGGCGGAACCGGCGACAGGGCCCAGGTCCAGGTCGACCTCGACCCACTCGGTGGCGCGGGACAGCGGCGGCTCCGGCTGGGTGTCGGCGGCGTCGGGGTCGTAGCTGCGCGGGGAGTAGTCGTCGATCTCGGGCAGCACCACCGGCAGCTGGTCCTCCGGCAGCGGCAGCGGGCCGTACTCGTCGTGCACGATCGGGAACGGCTCGCCCCAGTAGCGCTGGCGGGAGAACAGCCAGTCGCGCAGCTTGTACTGCACCACCGACTCCCCGGCACCCTCGCCTGCCAGCCAGTCGATGATCACCCGCTTGGCGTCGGCGACGTCCAGGCCGTTCAGGCTGACCTCGTCGTTCGCCGAGTTGATCGCCGGGCCCGCGCCGGTGTACGCCTCGCCGTCGAAACCGTCGGAAGGCTGCACGGTGCGCACGATGTCCAGGCCGAACTTCACCGCGAAGTCCCAGTCCCGCTGGTCCTGGCCGGGCACCGCCATGATCGCGCCGGTGCCGTAGCCCATCAGGACGTAGTCGGCCACGAAGACCGGGATGACCGCGCCGTTCACCGGGTTCGTCGCGTAGCCGCCGGTGAAGACGCCGGTCTTGTCCTTGTTCTCCTGGCGGTCCAGCTCCGACTTGCGGCCGGCGGCAACCCGGTAGCTGGCCACCGCCTCGGCCGGGCTGGCCGCGCCGGCGGTCCACCGGTCGTCGACCCCGTCCGGCCAGGCTCCGGTGGCCAGCGCATCGACCAGCGGGTGCTCCGGCGCCAGCACCATGTAGGTGGCGCCGAACAGGGTGTCCGGGCGCGTGGTGAAGACCTCGATGCTCTCGTCGACACCGGTGACCGGGAAGCGCACGGTGGCACCTTCGGAGCGGCCGATCCAGTTGCGCTGCATGGACTTCACCGAGTCCGGCCAGTCCAGCCGGTCCAGATCCTCGGCCAGGCGGTCCGCGTACGCGGTGATCCGCATCATCCACTGCTTCAGGTTGCGGCGGAACACCGGGAAGTTGCCCCGCTCGCTGCGCCCGTCCGGGGTGACCTCCTCGTTGGCCAGCACGGTGCCCAGTCCGGGGCACCAGTTGACCGGGGCCTCGGACAGGTAGGTCAGCCGGTACGAGTCGATCAGCAGCCGGCGTTGCACCGGCGAGCGCTGCTCCCACGGCTCGGTACCGGCCGGGACGGCCCGGGTGCCGGCGGCGAACTCCGCCTCCAGCTCGCCGATCGGGCGGGCCCGGCGGGCGTCCGTGTCGTACCAGGCGTTGTAGATCTGCAGGAAGATCCACTGCGTCCAGCGGTAGAACTCGACGTCGGTCGTCGCCACCGAGCGGCGGTCGTCGTGCGCCAGGCCCAGCTGGTGCAGCTGGGTGCGGTAGCGCTCGATGTTCGCCTCGGTCGTCGTCCTCGGGTGCGTGCCGGTCTGCACCGCGTACTGCTCGGCGGGCAGCCCGAAGGCGTCGAAGCCCATCGTGTGCAGCACGTTGTGGCCGGTCATCCGCAGGTAGCGGCCCAGCACGTCGGTGCCGATGAACCCCAGCGGGTGACCGACGTGCAGCCCGGAACCGGACGGGTAGGGGAACATGTCCAGCAGGTAGACCTTCTCGCCCCGCTCGCTGGCCAGCTCGGGGTCGCCCAGCTCACCACTCGGGTTGGGCGCGTTGAAGGTGCCGTGATCGCGCCAGTGGTCCTGCCAGCGGCGCTCGATCCGACCGGCCAGCGCGGCGGTGTACCGGAACGGCGGCGCGTCCTCCGGCTCGCGCGCGGTCGCGGCCGCGCTCGACGCGGTGGTATCGGTACTCATGTGTCTCCGGTCCTCCTGATCGGGCCGCCGCTGTCGGTGTCGATCCGACCGCGGCGCGGTTCGCCCTGCCTGCATCCGCACTGCTGAGAATGGAAAAACCCCTCCGCCGAGAGGCATGAGGGGTCGGCCGCGCCGGCATGGAATTCGCTCAGCGCGGCTCGATAAGCAGCAGGCGGGCCGCTAGCACGTCTCCAGGGTAGCTCGCGGGCGCGACGGGGCCCGCATCGGTTCCCCGCCTCGGCCGGCGCTTAGCATGGTCCGGTGGCTGGTCAGGCATTAGAGGTGATCGCCGGACTGCTCGTGCTCGGCGGGCTGGCGCTGGCGGTGGTCGGGATACTCGGCTGGCGGCGGCGGCTGCCGCGCAACCGGTTCGCCGGCGTGCGCACGGTCAACACGCTGCGCGACGACGAGACCTTCGCGGTCGGCAACCAGATCGGTGCGCCGCTGTCGATGGCCGCCGGCGCGGTCGCGGTGCTCGGCGGGCTCGCGGTGCTGGCCACGCCCTCGACCGCGGTGCGGCTGACGCTGCTCGTGCTCGCCGCCCTCGGTGGGCTGGTGCTGACCGCGATCGGCGGGGTGCTCGGTGACAGGGCGGCGAAGCTGGTGCCGGTGCCCACCCTGGGCGGCTGCAGCGGGGTGTGCGCCGGGTGCAGCCTGGTGGACGGCTGCGGCTCAGGTAGCTCGGACGCCGACGGCGCTGTGACCGCTGCGGGCGCTGTGACTGCCGCAGGCGCTGTGACCAAGGACACCGTGAGCGCGGACGCCGTCAGCAGCACCGACGTCACGTCGGACGAGCCCGCGTCCAACTGACCCCCGCTCAGCTGAACGGGTTGACGCCCTGCAACTCCAGCGACTGGTCGGTGAAGTACTTGCAGCCGTTCTGCACGATGCCCCGCTGACACTCGTCGCGGTACTGCTTCTCCCACGCCGTCATCGGGCGGCCGAGAGTCCACGGCCCGGTCGCCGGGGTGGCCCTCGGCGCTGAGCCGACCGACTGACCGGGCCCGGCCGTCCCAGCCGTGGACGCGGCGGTCGGCAGCACGGCCGAGTTCGGCCCCGGTGGCACCGCCCCCGGCGCGGTGTAGTCCTCGGACGGCTTGAACCGGGCGCAGCCGGTGAGCAGGGCCAGCGCCAGGCCGGCGAGCGCCAACGCGGCGGCCCGGCGGACGCGCGATGACCTCGACAGACTGCGCACGGGCCAAGTGTGCGCGCCGGAGGCGGACCTGCGCCAAACGATAGGTGTGAACCGGCTGCTCTAACGGGTGGGACGACCCGCTCGGACCGAACGGTCAGTTGGCGGCCACGTCGGCCGGGAAGGTGGAGAGCAGCGCGAGCGGCATGCCCTGGCGGCGCAGCACCCGCCCCCACAGGTCACCGCTGCCGGAGGCCAGCACGTCGTCCGGCAGGGCCGGCACCAGGATCCAGTCGCCCCGGCCGATCTCACCGGCCAACTGACCGGAGTTCCAGCCGGAGTAACCGGCGAACACCCGCAGCCCGCGCAGCCGCGGCGCCAGCTCGGCCGGGTTCGAGTCGAGGTCCACGAGGGCGACCGGTCCGCGCACCGCGACGACCCCGCCGATCGTCGCCGGGTCGTGCCCCGGGCGGAAGGCGGCCAGGCACAGCGCGGTCTTGGCGTCCACCGGGCCGCCCACGAAGACCGCCTTCGGTCGGGTGGTGTGCGGCGCCCACGCGGGCAGCACCTCCTGCACCGAGACATCGCTCGGCCGGTTCAGCACCACACCCAGGGTGCCCTCGCCGCGGTGCTCGATCACATAGACCACGGTCCGCCGGAAGTTCGGGTCGGACAGGCCCGGCGCCGCCACCAGCAAAGTCCCCGGCTCGACGTCGCGGTCCTCTTCCGCCCGCCCGTGCGCCGCCACGTCGCTCATCGTTTCATCCTCCAGTGCCCACGTGACAGCCGTGTAATCATGACACTCTGTCGAGCCTTTCGGTGACTGCATACCCAACGCCTAATACCGGCCCGCGGGGACCAGGGGAGGCGTTAGCCTTGAGCCTCGTGGGTTCGGGTCAGCGAGTAGCTGGAGATGACATCAAGCGGGTCGGAAACGTCAAGGGGGACACGCGCCGCAATCGGCTCGGTCTTCGCGGGCTGCTCGGTACCCGGGGTTTCCGCAGGCTACTGGTGGTGCGGTTCGCCGCGCAGTGGGGCGACGGGATGTTCCAGGCCGCGCTCGGCGGCGCGGTGCTGTTCAATCCCGAGCGCGAGGCCGACCCGATCGCCGTGGCCATCGGGCTGGCCGTGCTCTTCCTGCCGTACTCGATCATCGGCCCGTTCGCCGGCGCACTGCTGGACCGCTGGGACCGCCGCCGCGTGCTGTGGGCGGCGAACCTGGTGCGGGCGGTCCTCACCGTGGTCGTCGCGGTGCTGGTCGCCACCGGCGTCGCGGGTGCGCCGCTGTACCTGGGTGCGCTCGCCGTCACCGGGGTGACCAGGTTCGTGCTGGCCGGGCTATCCGCCTCGCTGCCGCACGTGGTCGAGGAGAAGCACCTGGTCGAGGCCAATGTGGTGGCGGCGACCGCCGGGGCCGCGATCGCCGCGATCGGCGGGGCCTGTGCCATTGCACTGCGTGGCGTGTTCGGCGCGGACAACCCGGGCTCGGCCACCATCACGGTCATCGCCTCGCTCGGTGCGGTGGCCGCGGCCCTGGTCGCCGTCGGATTCCGTCCCGGGGTGCTCGGCCCGGACGAGCGCACCGAGGCCAAGCGCGCGGTCGTCGCGGTGGCCCGGGGGCTGGTCGACGGGGCGCGGGCCACCGCCCGGGTGCCCAGCGCGTCGGCATCCTTCGCCGCACTGGTTGCGCACCGGTTGGCGTTCGGGGTGTCCACGCTGCTCATGCTGCTGCTGTTCCGGCACGGCTTCACCAGGCACGGCGTGCTGCTCACCGGCATGGGTGGCATCGGCGAGATGGTGGCGGTGGCCGCCGCCGGGCTGGGCGCGGCCGCCGTGGCCACGCCGTGGCTGGCGCACAAGGTCGGCCGGTCGGGGGCGATCCGGATCGCCCTGGTCATCGCCGGCCTGACGTCGCTCGTGCTCGCCATGCACATCCGGATGGAGGCCGCGTTGATCGGCGCGTTCCTGCTCACCGGGTGCGGGCAGATCGTCAAGCTCTGCGCCGACTCCGCCGTCCAGAGCGAGGTCGACGACGACACCCGCGGCCGGGTGTTCGCGCTCTACGACGCGGTGTTCAACATCGGCTACGTGGTGGCGGTGGCGGCCGCCGCGCTGCTGTCCCCGCCGACCGGCCGCTCGCCGTTGCTGCTGGTACTGGCCGCCGCGTGCTACTTCGTCGGGCTGGGTGGCCACGAGCTCCTGCACCGCCGCACCCCGCGCACCGCCAAGGCCGTCGACCCCGCCCTCACCGGCCCGTAGGTCCCGCGAGTCGGGGACTCCGTCAGCGCGAGTCGGGGATTCCGGCAGCCGCGATCGGGTCTGACCGAATCCGCGACTCACCCTGATGAAATCCCCGACTCGCGGAAGGGTCTTAGCGGGGGACGGCGGTTAGCCGGGGTCAGGGCAGGTTGTGCTCGGCGGCCCAGCGGCGGAGTTCGGCCTCGGCCTGCTCGTGGGTGAGCGGGCCCTGCTCCATCCGGACCGCGAGCAGGTGCTGGTAGGCCTTGCCGACGAGTGGGCCCGGCTTGAGGTCGAGCAGCCGCATGATCTCGTTGCCGTCCAGGTCCGGCCGGATCGCGTCCAGCTGCTCCTGCTCGCGCAACGTCGCGATGCGCTGCTCGAGCGAGTCGTAGCTGCGCTGCAGCGCGGTGGCCCGGCGCCGGTTGCGGGTGGTGCAGTCGGAGCGGACCAACCGGTGCAGCCGCTCCAGCAGCGGGCCGGCGTCGGTGACGTAGCGGCGCACCGCCGAGTCGGTCCACTCGCCGGTGCCGTAGCCGTGGAACCGCAGGTGCAGGTACACCAGCCGGGACACCTCGTCGATGACCGACTTCGGGTAGCGCAGCGCACGCAGCCGGGCCCTGGTCATCTTCGCGCCGACCACCTCGTGGTGGTGGAAGCTGACCCGCCCGTCCGACTCGAGCTTGCGGGTGGCCGGCTTGCCGACGTCGTGCAGCAGCGCGGCGAGGCGCAGCACCAGGTCGGGACCTCCCTCGCCTTCCCGTTCGATGGCCTGCTCCATGACGACGAGCGAGTGCTCGTAGACGTCCTTGTGCTGCATGTGCTCGTCGGTGGCCAGCTGCATCGCCGGCACCTCGGGCAGCACGTGCTCGGCGAGCCCGGTGCCCACCAGGAGCTCGAGGCCGGCCCTGGGGTGTGCACCCGTGATCAGTTTGGACAGCTCCGCCTGCACCCGCTCGGCGGTGATCCGGGTGATCTGCTCGGCCATCGCGGTCATCGCGGCGCGCACCCTCGGCGCCACGTCGAAGCCGAGCTGGGACACGAAGCGCGCCGCCCGCAACATCCGCAGCGGGTCGTCGGCGAACGAGTCCTCGGGCGCGGCCGGCGTGTCCAGGATGCGGCTGGCCAGCGCGGCGAGCCCGTCGTGCGGATCCACGAACACCCGGGACGGCAACTCCACAGCCATCGCGTTCACCGTGAAGTCGCGGCGCAGCAGGTCACCTTCGACGGTGTCACCGAAGACAACCTCAGGGTTGCGGGTCCGCCGGTCGTAGCTGTCGGCGCGGAACGTGGTGACCTCGACCTGCACACCCTGGCGGATCGCGCCGATGGTGCCGAACGCGATCCCGGTGTCCCACTGCCGCTCCGCCCAGCCGGACAGCAGCCGCTGCACGGCGTCCGGGGTCGCGTCGGTGGTGAAGTCGAGGTCGCCGCTGCCGGCCTTGCCCAGCCGGCCGAGCAGCGCGTCCCGCACGCTGCCACCGACCAGGAACAGGCGGTATCCCTCAGCGGCGAACCGCTCGGCCAGCTCGTCCGCGAGCGGCGCCACCCGCAACAACTCCACGACGGCATTCTCCCTGGCCCGGGAAATTCGGTGGGTTGCTCGAGTGGGCAGATCTCGTGAGATCGGATACGACGCGGCGAAAGCAGACACGGCGAACCAGTCTATGCGTACCGACGCGGCGGCCGCGCATACCCACGAGATACCCACGGCAGGTCACCACTGAACCGGGTCGTGCGCCGGACGTGATGTTTGCGACGTCGTTACCATCTCGGCATGTCCCCTTCCCGCGGTCGCTCGGATGGGCGCCGCGGACGCGGCCCGGAACGCCGTCGGCGGCTGCGCACGGTCGACGAGACCTCCGCCGGCGGACTCGTCGTCGACCACGAGAAATCCATCGCCGCCGTGATCGGTCGGCTGGACCGGCGCGGCCGGTTGCTGTGGTCACTGCCCAAGGGCCACATCGAGGAGGGCGAGACGCCGGAACAGGCTGCCGTCCGCGAGGTGCAGGAGGAGACCGGGATCGTCGGTGAGGTGCTGGCCCCGCTGGGCACCATCGACTTCTGGTTCGTCGCCGAGGACCGGCGGGTGCACAAGACCGTGCACCACTTCCTGCTGCGCGCCACCGGCGGCGAGCTCTCCGACATCGACGTGGAGGTGACGGAGGTGGCCTGGGTCCCGCTCAACGAGCTGGAGACCAGGCTGGCCTACGCCGACGAGCGGCGACTGGTCCGGCGGGCGACCGCCATGCTGGAGGAATCGGCGTGATGTTGGGCCCGCGTCGGCCCGCGACCAAGCTGGTCGCGCTGGCCGTGCTGGCGCTCGCCGCGTTCTGGGGGCTCGGTACCGCGGTACCCGGCCTGGCCAGCGCGTCCGCGACCGGCGGCGCGCGGGCCCTCCCACCATCCGGCGAGCGGCCCGTACCCGCCGACCGGGCGACCACCCCGGTACCGGCCGCGCCGACGCCCCGGGGAGCCCGCCTCGAGCTGCGGGTGGCCACCATGAGCCCCCGGGTGGTGACCTCCACCGGCCCGGCCACCCTGACCCTCACCGGGCAGCTGGTGAACATCGGCGACCAGGTGGTGCGTGACGTCGAGATCCGTGCCCAGCGCGGCGACCGGCTGCGCACCGAGGGCGACGTGCGCACGGCGCTGGCCGGCAACGCAGCCGACGACTCGGTGACCCCCGGGTTCGCCCCGGTCACCGACGAGCTCGGGCCGGGCCAGGGCACACCGGTGCGGTTCAGCGTGCCGGTGCGCGGTACCGGGACCAGCTCACTCGCCCTGCAGCGCACCGGGGTCTACGAGCTGCTGATCAATGTCAACGGTGCCCCGGACAGCGGCGCCCAGGCCCGGCTGGCCGGGGTGCGGATGCTGCTGCCGGTGCTCGGGCTGCCGGCGGCGGAAGGCGGGGCACCGGAGCCCGCGGCCGGTGAGATCACCGGCGGGCCGACGCCGGTGTCCATGCTCTACCCGATCGCCGACCAACCTCGGCGGCTGCCCACCGGCCCGGGTGAGCCGGTGTTGCTCGGTGACGACCAGCTGGCCGCCTCGATGGGCCACGGAGGACGGCTGGACGGTCTGCTCGGCGCGCTGGAGACGGCGGCTCCGGCCGGGTCGCCGGTGCGCGAGGCGATCTGCCTGGCCGTCGACCCCGACCTACTCCGCACCGCGGCGGACATGAGCACCGGCTACCGGGTTCGCCCGCCGGACGGCCAGGAGGTCGACGGGCGGGGTGCGGCCGCCGCCGGTCAGTGGCTGGACCGGCTGCGCGCGCTGGCCGCCGGGCGCTGCGTGGTTGCCCTGCCGTACGCGGACGCCGACCTGGTCGCGCTGTCCCGGGCCGGACTGGACGACCTGTCCGCCTACGCCACCCAGGACGGCGCCAAGATCGCCGCGGAGATCCTGCGCACCCCGGTGCGCACGGACACCACCTGGCCGGCCGAAGGCCTGCTGGACGAGCGCTCGCTCAGCGACTACGTGCACAACGGCGGCCACGAGGTGGTGCTGTCCGCGGACGCGGTGGCGGTGAGCGGTCGGTCCAGCCGCAGCACCGCGGGTGGACTGGTCCGGCTGGCCGCGGCCGGCGCGGAGGCCAACGGGCTGCTGGCAGACCCGCTGGTCACGCTGGCCGCCCGCGGTCAGGACAACGACGTGGCAACCGGCGGCATGTACTCCGGGGAGGTCGGCTCGGACGGCTCGAACCGGGGCCTCGGCGCGCTGGCGGGCAGCGTCAGCCCGGCCGGCAGCGGCACCCCGCTCTCCGACCAGGACGCCATCGGCGCGACCGCGTTCCGCGCGCTGAACGGCCCGACCTCGGCAGCCAGCAGCTCGACCAGCAGCTCGACCAGTCCGCTGCTGGTGGCACCGCCGCACCGCTGGAACACCACCGGCACCGACGCCCGCGAGCTGCTCGGCACCCTCGGCATCCTGATCGCCACCGGCCGTCTCTCCCCGGCCGCGCTGCCCGGTACGCCCGCCACGGACGCGGGCACCCCGTCCGCCGCCGGCGGCCAGCCCACCGCGAGCGGGGCGGCCGCCGCCGGCCAGTCGGGCACCGCCCCCCAGGCCGCCCCGTCGGCTCCCGCGGCACCGGATCCCGGGGTCAGCAGTTCCTCGGTACCCAGCTCCTCGGCACCCAGCGCGACGCTGGTGTACCCACTGCGCGCCGGCGCCCGCGAGGTGCCCGGCACGATCACCGCCGAACTGGGGGCCGACCGGGACGCCACCGACGACCTGCGCTCCGCCGCCGAGGCCGAGCCGGGCGTCGGGGCCACCCCGGCGCAGGTCTTCGACCCCGTCACCGAGGGACTGCTGCGCGCCTGTTCGGCGGTCTGGCGCGGCAACCCGGACCTCGCCGGCGTGGCAACCTCGGTGATCACCCAACGGGTTTCGCTGCTGCGCTCTCTGGTCCGGGTGCTCGAGCCGCCGAGCCCGTACGCGCTCGGCGACAAGGGCGCTCCGCTGCCGATCACCCTGGCCAACGGGCTGCCGGTGGCGATGCGGGTACGGGTGGCGCTGTCCGACACGCCCGGTCTGCGCACCGAGCCGATCCCGGAGCAACGCATCCCGCCGATGGGCCGCCTGCAGCTCCGGGTGAACACCCAACTGACCCGGTCCGGCCAGTTCAGTGTGGAGGCGCGACTGACCACGTTGGCCGGCAGCCCACTCGGCCTACCGAGCCGGTTGCAGTTGCGCTCAACCGCTTACGGCACCATCACGTTGTGGTTGACGGGTACAGCTGGCCTTCTGCTGGTGATCCTCGCGGTACGGCGGATCACCCGTCGGCTGCGCGGGGCGCCGGTCGGTCGGCGCGCCGAGGCGAGCCCGAGGCCGCCGGTGGACCCGGCCCGGCCGCTGCAGCCAGCCGACGAACGACCGGTGCGGCCGGGCCCGAGCAGAGCCTCGCCGGTGCCCACGGCGACCCGCCCGGGCAGCCGTTCGGTGCCGGCGGGCACCCCGTCGGTCCAGGGCAACCGAACGGCGCCGGCGGGCCCCCACACACCCTCGGCCACCCCGTCGTCACCGGTCGGCACCAGGCCGGCGTCGACAGGCAACCGGATCGGCCGCAGCGTCGGCCCGCCCACTCCGTCGGTCGGCACGCCGGTCCCGCAGGGCTCCCCGCCGGCCTACCCGGCGCGGCCGGGACGATCACTGCCGGCGGCTCCCCGGGTGAGCCGGCCGAGCACGAGCCAGCCGGTCCAGCCCCCGGCGAACCGGCCGGCCCAACAGGGTCAGGCCCCGGCACCCAAGAGCCCGGCACGCCAGAGCCCGGCACCCCAGGGACCGGCGCCCCAGGCGCCGGCAAGACGCGGTCCGGCACCCCAGGCCAGGCCGCCGGCGGCGAACCCGGCGCAACCGACCCAGCCGAACTCCCCGGCCGCCCGGCCGGCCCCGACGAGCGGCCGACCGACCAGTGGCCGGCCGGACCGGACCGGCCGGTCCGGCCGCTCGGTGGGCCCGCCGGCCAACCCATCGGGCAACCCCCCATCAGGCGACCCACCGGGCAACCCACCGGCCGACCCACAGCCCAACCCATCGGGCAACCCACCGCCCAACCCACCGCCCAACCCGCCGGGCAGCCCACCGGGCGACCGGGGAGCGAACCGACCGGTGAACCAACCGGCCGGCACGGGCGGCCCGCCGAGTCGTCCGAGGACGACGCCGCCGACGCCGCCGACGCCGCCGCCGGGCGAGCGGGGAACTCCGCCGACCGGCCCGAGGGTGCCCCGTCGGTGACCTCCCCCACCCCCTCGCCGCCGTCCTCGTCCCCTGCCGCCCGGCGCACCTCCCTGATGCGGGACAGCGGCTCGATGGCGGTGGCCAGCCTGGTCAGCCGCATCACCGGGTTCGTCCGCCAGCTGGCGCTGGCCGCCGCGCTCGGCCTCTCGGTGCTCAACGACTCCTACACGGTCGCCAACACGCTGCCGAACATCGTCTACGAGCTGCTGCTCGGCGGCGTGCTGAGCAGCGTGATGGTGCCGCTGCTGGTGCGCGCGCAGGCCGAGGACGCGGACGGCGGCGAGGCGTACACCCAGAAGCTGCTCACCGTGGCCACCGCGGTGATGGTGCTCGCCACCGTGGTCGCCATCGCCACCGCGCCCCTGCTCACCTGGCTGTACCTGGGCGGTGACTCGCACAGCGCGGCCAATCCGAAGCTGGCCACCGCCTTCGCCGTGCTGCTGCTGCCGGAGATCATTTTCTACGGCCTCGGCGCGCTGTTCGGGGCGATCCTGAACAGCCGGGGGGTGTTCGGGCCGTTCGCCTGGGCGCCGGTGCTGAACAACGTGGTGATGCTCGGCGTGATCGGCATCTACCTGCTGATGCCGGGTGAGATCAACCTCTACCCGATCCACCTGACCGATCCGAAGGTGCTGGTACTGGGCCTCGGCACCACGCTGGGTATCGCGGTGCAGGCCCTGGTGCTGCTGCCGTCGCTGCGCCGGGCCGGGTTCCACTGGCGGCCGAGGTGGGGCTGGGACAACCGGCTGCTGGAGGCCGGCGGCCTGTACGCCTGGGTGATCGGCTACGTGCTCATCGGGCAGGCCGGCTACATCGTCACCACCCGGGTGGCCGCGCCGTTCGCCGGCAGCGTGTCCACCTACGCGAACGCCTGGCTGCTGCTGCAGGTGCCGTACGGGGTCCTCGGGGTGTCCCTGCTGACCGCCCTGCTGCCCCGGATGAGCCGCGCGGCGGCCGCCGGCCGACTCGGCGAGGTGATCAAGGACCTGTCCCTCGGCAGCCGCTACTCGACCATCGCGCTGCTCCCGGTGACCGTGTGGATCACACTGTTCGGCACCTCGATCGGGGTGGCACTGTTCAGCATCGGCCGGACCTCCGAGACCGGTGCCAGCCGACTCGGCGCCACCCTGGCGGTGTCCGCGTTCGGGCTGCTGCCCTATGCGCTGAGCCTGCTTCAGCTGCGGGTCTTCTACGCCATGAAGGACGCCCGTACCCCGACGCTGATCCAGTTGGTCATGGTGCTGGTGAAGATTCCGATGCTGCTGCTCTGCCCGGTGCTGCTGTCGGCCAGTGACGTGGTGCTGGGGCTGGCGGCGGCGAACAGTGCCTCGTTCATCGTCGGCGCGGTCGTCGGCCAGGTCTGGCTGCGGCACCGGCTCGGCGCGTTGGACACCTCCTCGGTGGCGGTCACCTTCGGCAAGACGGCGGTGGCGTCCACGTTCGGCGGGCTCGCCGGCGCGGGCCTGGTGCTCTGGGTGCGCGGTCCGCTCAGCGAGCAGGTGGGCCCGGTCGCGCAGGCCTGGATCGTGCTGCTGGCCGGCACCCTCGCCGCCATGGCGGTCACCCTGATCGGCATGCGGGTGGTGCGCCTCGCCGAGCTGAACCCGCTCTGGCAGCGCCTGGCCCGCCGCTGAAACACCGTCGGCCCGCCGCTGTCATCCGGCTGACACCCGGCTGAGAGACAGGTGACGCTCTCGTCTCAGCTGAGCGTGAATGAGCTCCATCCGGGTACGGCTGCCGTAGGCTTGGACCGGGGCTCGCGGGTCCCGAGTGGCAGAGGGGGGTCGGGCACAGTGAGCAGGCAGTTTGAGCGGCGCTCGGCCGCGATCCTGGGTGGCGAGGCCACCGTCGAGGCGGAAGCCGACGACGAGGGCATCGGATCTCGGACCGGGTCTCCGACCGCCGGGCCCGACGACTCGGCGCAGAACCCGCTCCCGCCGCCGAACTACCACCCCACTCCGCGCCCCCGGGCGAGGCCTGTCGGCGAGAGCACCGCGGCCGGCCCGGCCAAGCCACCGACCGGCCTCGGCCCGAACAGCCAGCCGGCCCGCTCGGCCGGCACGGTGATCGCCGACCGGTACCGGCTGCTGGCCCAGGCAGGCGCGGACAACTCGGTCCACGCCGAGTTCTGGCGGGCCAGGGACACGGTGCTCGAGCGGGATGTCTCGCTCACCCTGCTGCAGGAGACCGGCGAGTCCGGGCAGTCCGCGCGGGCCGCTGACATGATCAGCAGGGCGCTGCGCTGGGGCCGCTTCGAGCACGTCGGCTGCGCCCGGTTGCTCGACGTCATGCGCAACGACCACGGCGGGCTGCCGGACGATGTGCTGGGGCTCGCGGTCACCGAATGGGTGCCCGGCCGCAGCCTGGCCGAGGCGGTCGCCGCCGGGCCGCTGCGCACCGGCGTGGTGCTCGGCATGCTCGACCCGCTCGCCCAGGCCGCCGAGGCGGCACACCGCCAGGGCCTGGTACTGGGCTGCGCGCACCCGCAGCGGGTCCGGATCACCCCGGAGGGCAAGGCCAGGCTGGCGTTCGCGCTGCCGCACCCCGATGTCACGCCGGCCGACGACGTGCGCGGTCTCGGTGCGCTGCTCTACGCGCTGCTCACCGCCCGGTGGCCGCTGTCCGGCACGGACGCCGAGCTGGCCGGGCTGGCCGCCGCGCCCCGGGACCTGCAGAACATGGTGGTACCGCCGGGCATCATCCGCCCCGGGGTGTCCGTGGAGGTGTCCGCGCTGGCGCTGGGCGCGCTCGGGGCCGGCTCCCCGCACGGGCAGGTCCACACGGCCGCCGGTGTGCACAAGGTGCTCACCGAGCTGCTGGCGGCCGAGCAGGAGGCGGCGATGCTGCCCCCGCCGGACGACGGCGCGCCGGTCGACCCGGACGAGGTCTGGCGGGTCGACTCGGTGGCCCCGCCGGAGCCGGACCGCAAGCGCAAGCTCAGCATCGGCATGGGCGGCCTCGCGATCGGCATGGTCGCGGTGATCACCTACGTCGGGATCCAGGTCGGGTCGCTGCTCGGCATCACGCCGGCCTCGGCGCCCCGGATCACCGTCGACGGCCCGTCCGCCGCCGGTCCGGTGGCCGCTGCCCCGGCCGCGCCCGGTGCCGCCCCGGCCGCCGGAACGGACGCGGACACCGCGCCGGCCGGCAACCGCGAGGCCATGGTGCACCCGGCTTCGGTCCGGGTGTTCGACCCGACCGGTGACCCGGACAATCCCGGCCGGGTCGGCCGGGTGGTGGACGACGACCCCAACTCCAACTGGGGCACCTACATCTATCACCAGCCATTTCCGGCGCTCAAGCCCGGCGTCGGGATCATGGTTTCGTTCGCGTCGCCGGTGCAGCTGTCGACGCTGACCATCGCCTCGCCGAGCGTGGGCAGCCAGATCGAGATCCGCTCCGCGCCGACCCCCGACGCGGCCTTCGGCCAGACGATCCCGATGGGCAGCACCACGGTTGCGGGCAACAGCACGGTGGTGTCGCTGGCCGGCAGCCAACCGGTGCAGAACGTGCTGGTCTGGATCACGAAGCTGGGCGGCGGCGGCGACCAGAACGTCACCGAGATCTCCGACCTCCGCTTCGAGCGCGTCACCGGGTAGCGCTCGCGATCGCGAAGCATTTGTCCGAACCGGCCGGACCGGGCGGCGAGTCTCCCTACCGTCGCCGGGGTGACCCGTTCCGATGCCGAGCTGCTCCGCGCCCATCTGGCCGGTGAGTCGGCGGCGTTCACCGTGCTGGCCAACCGGTACTACCCGCGGCTGTGGTCGACCGCGGTGCACCACCTGAGCAACCGCGAGGACGCCGCCGACGCGGTGCAGGACACCCTCATGCGCGCCCATCAGGCCGCTGCCAGCTGCGAGTCCGGCGACTCGATCTGGCCGTGGCTGCGCCAGATCCTGCGAAACATCTGTCTGGACCGGCACCGGCGCGACCGGGCCCGCCCGGCCGAGGCAGTGCCGGGCGAGGTGCTGGAGCAGATTCCGGCGCCGCGCAACCCGATCGCCGACCACGAGGAGCGGATGGACGTGTTCGCCGCCCTGGAGCAACTGCCCTCGGAGCAGAGCCGGGTGATCTTCCTGGTGGAGATCGCCGGCTATCCGGTCCACGAGGCCGCGGAGTTGCTCGGCGTCGCGGTCGGCACGGTGAAGAGCCGCGGCTGGCGCGGCCGCAAGCGAATGGCGGAGCTCTACCGGGGCGAGCCACCCACCCTGGCATCGGCGACGGAGGAACGGTGAACGGGATGAACCCCCCGCACTCGGACGATCCGGCCGTCGCGCTGGCCCTGGGTGAGCTGGTGCCCGACGACCTCGACGTGGCGGACCTGCCGACGGAGCTGCTCGACGCCCTGGCCGCCAACCGCATCGAGCTGGCGAACACCGAGCTCCCCGCACCGCCACCGGACCTGGTCCGCCGCTGGGATGCCGCGCTGGCCGAGCTCCCGCCGTTGGTACCGACCCGGCGGCTCGCACCGGTCCACCGCCTCGTTGACCGCCGGTCGACCCGCTGGGCCGGCGGGCTGGTGGTCGCGGCGGCTGCCGCGGCGGCGGTGGTGCTCGCCGTCCCCGACACCACCGCCGCACCCGTGCCGGCCACCCCGCCGCCGGCCGGTCAACTCGCGCCGGCCGCCCCGTTGGCGCTGACCAGCAAGGACCTGCCGATGGGCGGCCAGGACTACGGCCCACTCGGCGATCCCGTGCGCAGGGCCGGCTGCCTGGCGCACGTCGGAGCACCGGGCGCGACCGTGCTGGGGGCCAGGCAGGTGAACTGGGCCGGCCGCCCGGGAGTGTTGCTGGTACTGCCCACCGGTGAGCCGGGGCGGCTGCGCGCGCTGGTGGTCAGCCCGGACTGCGGGCCCGGTCGTGGCGAGGTGCTGGCCGACATCCCGGTCGGCCGCTGACTCCCGGCCGGACGGCCGCCGACGCATTCCGGCGTGCGCGGCCACACATCCCGGCCGGATGGCGCTGACCTGCGGCGACCCGACTTCTACCCACCCCGAGTTCGAGCCGGCATGACCACCGGTCACCTCAACGGCGATGCGCGTCACCAGCGGGAATGCCTCCTCCTAGGATCGCGTTGAAGAGCTTGCACATCAAGCGAGGAACGGACGGGTGGAGATATGTCGGACGTGCGGGATCTGGTGATCATCGGATCGGGGCCGGCCGGTTATACGGCCGCTGTCTACGCCGCGCGGGCGCAGCTGAACCCCCTGGTGTTCGAGGGTTCGCAGTTCGGTGGGGCGTTGATGACGACCACCGAGGTGGAGAACTTCCCCGGCTTCCGGGACGGCATCATGGGCCCGGACTTGATGGAGCAGATGCGTGAGCAGGCCAAGCGTTTCGGCGCCGAGCTGCGCGCCGAGGACGTCGAGTCGGTCGACCTGACCGGGCCGGTCAAGACGGTGACCTCGAACGGGCAGACCTACTCGGCCCGCGCGGTGATCCTGGCGATGGGCGCGGCGGCCCGCTACCTGGGCATCCCGGGTGAGCAGGAGCTGCTGGGCCGCGGTGTGAGCGCGTGTGCCACCTGTGACGGGTTCTTCTTCCGCGACCAGGACATCGCGGTGGTCGGCGGCGGCGACTCGGCGATGGAGGAGGCGACGTTCCTGACCCGCTTCGCCCGCACTGTGACGATCGTGCACCGGCGCGAGTAGTTCCGGGCGTCGCGGATCATGCTCGAGCGTGCCCAGAACGACCCGAAGATCCGGTGGCGCACCAACGCCGCGCCGGTGGAGGTCCTCGGCACCAACGGCAGCGTGTCCGGGCTGAAGCTGCGCGACACGGTCACCGGTGCGGAGTCCGTGCTGGACGTCACCGCGATGTTCGTGGCGATCGGGCACGACCCGCGCAGCGGGCTGGTCTCCGACGTGCTGGCCACCGACGAGGACGGCTACCTGCGGGCCAAGGCGCCGAGCACCTACACCGAGATCCCGGGTGTGTTCGCCGCCGGCGACCTGGTGGACCGCACCTACCGGCAGGCGATCACCGCGGCGGGCTCGGGCTGCGCCGCCGCGATCGACGCCGAGCGCTGGCTGGCCGAGGAGCCGGTTGGCTCCGAGCTGGTCGGCGGTGGCTACGGCACGACCGAGCAGGTCACCGCGGCCACCCACTGACCCACCAGCCACCGGACGAAGAGACATCAACGAGAAGGAGAATCGATGGCCAACACCGTGAACGTAACCGACGACACATTCGACCAGGACGTACTGAAGAGCGGCAAGACCGTCGTGGTGGACTTCTGGGCCACCTGGTGCGGACCGTGCAAGATGGTCGCCCCGGTCCTGGACGAGATCGCCGGTGAGAACTCCGAGAAGATCACGGTGGCCAAGCTGGACATCGACCAGAACCCGAGCACCGCACGGGACTACCAGGTCATGTCCATCCCGACAATGATCGTCTTCCAGGACGGGAAGCCGGTCAAGCAGATCGTCGGCGCCAAGCCGAAGGCCGCGCTGCTGAACGACCTGTCGGACTACCTGTAACCCACCTCAGCGACGCCGGGCCGACACAACGTCGACCCGGCGTTGCGGTGTGCACTCCCAGGCGGTCCGACTAGGCCGTCCGGGGGACGATCGGAAGACGTGCCGGGGCCGCATTGGGTGCTATCGAGCCCGTCAGGGCACAATAATGCCGGCCCACAGACCTGGGGCGCCGCCTGGCGGCGCCGGCGAACGTCAAGCGATGCGAGGGGTGCATGCAGCTACTGCGCACGGGCGACAGCGGTCCGGCCGTCGCCGAGGTGCGCTCCGCATTGCGCGAGTTCGGGTTGCTCGTCCCGCTCGCCGCCGGAGCTCCCGACGACCATTACGACAGCTTCGTCGAAGGCGCGGTACGGGCCTTCCAGCAGCAACGTGGGCTGATCACCGACGGCATCGTCGGGCCGGCCACCGCACGGGCGTTGCGCGAGGCACGCTGGTCGCTGGGTGACCGGATGCTGGGCCTGATGATTTCCGCGCCGATGGCCGGCGACGACGTGTTCACCCTGCAGGAGCGGCTGCTCGAGCTGGGGTTCGACACCGGCCGCCCGGGCGGCGTCTTCGACACCCAGACCGAGAAGGCGCTGCGGGCCTTCCAGCGCGAGTACGGGCTCAACCAGGACGGCATCTGCGGGCCCGCCACCCTACGCGCGCTGCGCCAGCTGGGCCGCAAGGTCACCGGCGGCCGGCCCGGCCTGCTGCGCGAGCAGGAGCGGGTACGCAAGGCCGGCCCCCGACTGCGCGGCAAGCGCATCGTCATCGACCCCGGCCACGGCGGCCCGGATCGCGGCGTGATGGTCGCGGACGTGGCCGAGGCCGACCTGATGTGGGACCTGGCCCGCCGGCTGGAGGGCCGGATGGCCGCCACCGGCATGGAGGCGCTGCTCTGCCGGGGCGAGCACTCCTGCCCGCCGGACGCCGAGCGCGCCGCGTTCGCCAACGCCGCCGGCGCCGACATGCTGCTCTCGCTGCACACCGACGCCAACCACAGCATGCATGCCCAGGGACTGGCGACCTTCCACTTCGGCACCGGCAACGGCTCCACCTCCACGCTCGGCGAGGCGCTGGCCGGCTTGATCCACCGCGAGCTGGTCGCCCGCACCCGGATGCTGGACTGCGGCATCCAGGGACGTACCTGGGAGATGCTGCGGCTGACCCGGATGCCGGCGGTACGCATCGAGGTCGGTTACCTGACGCACCTCGGCGACCGGCGCAAGCTGCTCGACCCGGTGTTCCGGGACGTGGTCGCCGAAGGGATCCTGGTCGCGGTCAAGCGGCTCTACCTGCTAGGCCAGGACGACCAGCCCACCGGCACGTTCACCTTCCAGGACGTGCTCGCCCGCGAACTCGCCCGCGCCGAGTAGCCGAGCCCACCGCGTACCCGCCGGCACCGTTCCGGCGAGTCGGGGTTCTCAGCACATCGAGTCGGTCGTTTCAGCACACCCAGACGGCGTACAGGCGGCCCTGTGTGGCTTGTAGGGCCGTTACTTCGGGCGACTTGGCATCCCTCAACCGGAGCAACGCTCGAACGCCTGTCCGCGCCTCTCGGCGGCAGCTCGCGCGAAATAGCCCGATCGGCTGTTTCCACGGGCTGCCAGCGGGGTGTTGTCGGACGAAATCCGCGACTCACCCTGACAAAATCCCCGACTCGCGGGCAGCCGGCGCGCCGGCTGCGGTCGGTGCCCCGGGCGGCGGTCAGTGCCCCGGGCGGCGGTCGGGTCAGCGGGCCGGGGCGGTTGCCGGGGTCCGGGGGATCTCGATGGCGGGTAGCGCGCCGGTGTTCTGCGCCGGGATGGTGATCTCACGGAGCAGCCGCTCCAGGGCGGCCTCCACGTCTTCCTTCCAGGACAGACCGCTGCGCAGCTCGAGGCGCAACCGGGGCCAGCGGTGGTGCGCCCGGACGGTCTTGAAGCCCACCGAGAGCAGGAAGTCGGCCGGGATCACGCAGTGCGAGTCCGCAGTCGGGGCGGCGTCGCCGAACGCCTCGATGGCGCGCACCCCGCGCCGGGTGAGGTCCTTCGCGACCGCCTGCACCAACATCCGGCCGATGCCGCCACCAGCCAGTTCCGGCACCACGGCGACCGCGGTCAACAACACGGCGTCGTGCCCGACCGGGCCGGTGGGGAACGCCGCCACCCTCGGCACGGCGGCCGGCGGGGCGTACATCGCGTAGCCGGCCGGCATCCGGTCGATATGGACGATCTTGCCGCAGGAGCCCCAGTCCAGCAGCGTGCTGGACAGCCACGCCTCCTTCTCGAGCTCGGTGTTGCCGTACTCGGCGGCCTGCTCGCCCATCTGCGGCGCGAGCTCCCAGAAGACGCAGCTCCGGCATCGCTTGGGCAGCTCGTCGATGTTGTCGAGCGTGATACCGATCACAGACGACACGTGCTTCGGACCTCCACGGCGTCGAGTGGCCGGCCAAGGCTCACCGGACGCCGGTCCCCGGCGCCCTTTCTCGAGGATAGATCGATCCAGGAACGGACGGGAACCCACTGGTCCGCGGCCGGTCGGTGAACATCGGCGAAGGGTTGGCCCGATCGGGGACCGCTTACACTCACGACTGACCGAGTTCGGCCTCAAGCGATCCCGGAGCGTCAGGGTGCCCCCTTCGGCCGCCGCCTCGCCGGCCCCAGAGTCCCGTCCCGCCATACCCGAAGCCGGGTCGGCAGCTGTGTCCGCACCGGTGCCGGCGCGCCTGCCGGACCTCGCGGACCGCTTCGCATCCCGCACCGAAGGTATGACCGCGTCCGAGATCCGTGCACTGTTTGCCGTGGCCAGCCGCCCGGAGGTGGTCTCGCTGGCCGGCGGCATGCCCAACCTGGCGGCACTTCCGCTGGACCTGTTGGCCACCGAAGTGGCGGAGCTGATCGCCCGGGATGGGCAGGTCGCGCTGCAGTACGGCTCGGCCCAGGGTGTGCCGCTGCTGCGTGAGCAGATCACCGAGGTGATGGCCGCCGAGGGCATCCGCGCGCACGCCGACGACGTGGTGGTCACCATCGGTTCGCAGATGGCGCTGGACCTGGTGACCAGGATCTTTTGTGATCCAGGTGACATCGTGCTGGCCGAAGGGCCGTCCTACGTCGGCGCGCTCGGCTCGTTCGCCGCGTACCAGGCCCAGGTGAGGCACGTCGCGATGGACGACGACGGCCTGGTGCCCGCCGCGCTGGCCGAGGCGCTGAGCCAGTTGGCCGCGTCCGGGCGGCGGGCGAAGTTCCTGTACACGGTGCCGAACTTCCACAACCCGGCCGGCGTGACGCTCGCGGTGGCCCGCCGGGCGGAGATCCTGGAGCTGTGCCGCCGGCACGACGTGCTGGTGGTCGAGGACAACCCGTACGGGCTGCTCGGCTTCGACGGCCAGACCTACCCCGCGCTGCGCTCGACGGACCCGGACAACGTGATCTACCTCGGGTCGTTCTCCAAGACGTTCGCCTCCGGCCTGCGGGTCGGCTGGGCGCTCGCGCCGCCGGCGGTGCGGGACAAGCTGGTGCTGGCCGCCGAGTCGGCCACGCTGTGCCCGCCGACCTTCAACCAGATGATGGTGTCGCGCTACCTGGCCGGTCACGACTGGCGCGGGCAGGTCAAGTCGTTCCGTGAGATGTACCGGGAGCGGCGCGACGCCATGCTCGGCGCGCTGAGCACCTACCTGCCGGCCGGCTGCCGCTGGACCCACCCGGACGGCGGGTTCTACGTGTGGCTCACCGTGCCGGAAGGCGTGGACACCAAGGCGATGCTGCCCCGTGCGGTGCGCGCCAGGGTCGCCTACGCCTCCGGTACCGGCTTCTACGCCGACGGGCTGGGGAGCCGCCAGCTGCGGCTGTCCTACTGCTACCCGACGCCGGAGCGCATCACCGAGGGCGTCCGGCGGCTGGCCGGCGTGCTCAACGCCGAGCTGGAGGTGCTGCACACCTTCGGGACGCCGGACCGAGCGGCCACTCGGTCGGTCGGCAGCGGCACCCGGCGCGGCCCGCAGACACCGTCTCCGGACACCACCTGAGCACCCGCCACCCGGTGGGGCGCAGAATGGCCCGGTGGGTGAGCGAACGGTAGCTGTACTGGCCGGGGGCCTTTCCGCCGAGCGCGAGATATCGCTGCGTTCCGGCCGGCGCCTCGCCACCGAGCTGCGCGATGTCGGCACGGTGGTCCATGAGTGGGACGCCGACGCGACGCTGCTGGAGCGGCTGCGCACCGAACGGCCGGAGGCCGTGGTGATCGCGTTGCACGGCGACGAGGGCGAGAACGGTTCGGTGCAGGCGGTGCTCGAGATGCTCGGGGTGCCGTTCGTGGGCACCGACTCCCGGGCCTGCCGCCGCGCCTGGGACAAACCCACCGCGAAGGCGGAGCTGGCCAGGGCCGGCCTGGCCACCCCGGACTGGGTGGTGCTGCCGCACGCCACGTTCCGTGAGCTCGGCGCCCGCGCGGTGCTGGCGGCCATGGTCGCCCGGCTCGGGTTGCCGCTGATGGTGAAGCCGGACCAGGGCGGCTCGGCGCTGGGCACCCAGGTGGTCCGTGCCGCCGAGGACCTGCCCGCCGCCATGGTCGACTGCCTGGCCTACGGGAACGCGGTGCTCGCCGAGCGCTTCCTGGCCGGTACCGAGGTGGCCATCTCGGTGTGCGCCGACCCGGAGCCCAGGGCGCTGCCGGTGGTGGAGATCTGCGCGAAGGGCGGCGTGTACGACTACACCGCCCGCTACACCCCGGGCGCCACC
The DNA here is from genome assembly GCA_036009565.1 of Pseudonocardia sp. Taxonomy (GTDB): domain Bacteria; phylum Actinomycetota; class Actinomycetes; order Mycobacteriales; family Pseudonocardiaceae; genus Pseudonocardia. The sequence goes on from DASYLM010000127.1 coordinate 23,308, forward strand.
ACGTTCCACTGCCCGGCCCGGTTGCCCGAGCGGGTCCAGCGGGCCGCCGAGCAGGCCGCCCTGGACGCACACCGGCTACTCGGGCTGCGTGACCTGTCCCGTACCGATGCGATCGTCACCGAGGACGGCACCGTGCACGTGCTCGAGGTGAACGTCAGCCCCGGGCTCACCGAGACCTCGCTGCTCCCGACCGCCGCCGCCACGGCCGGGGAGCACCTCGGCCAACTGTTCAGCGGACTCATCGACGAGGCGATCCGGCGCGGCTGATCCGGCACCCGACGCCTGGCACGGCCCGGTTCCGCCTCGTCCTGGCCACCACCACCCGGCCTCGGCCACGCGCCTGGCACGGCCGGTCCGCCCCCGCTGGCGGGGTACCGGCCTCGGCCAACCCGGCCGGCCGGCCGGCGCGACCTGTCCGGCTGGCCGTGGCCAAGATCCGGATGGCCGCTTCTTCGGGGCGGCCACCGCAATCGGCGTACTGGCCGTGAGCTGGCCATAGACCGAAGTCGCCCCCCGGCCGGCCCCTTTGGCCACGGGTGCTCAACGGTGGCCACAGCGATGGTCAGGGAGGCCGCTGAGACGGCCGGAGTCGACCCCGCACCGGTCCCGTGACAGGGAGTGCCGGCCACGGTTGATCGGACGGGACGGTGCCCGTCGGGCCGCGACACCGGGATTCGGCCCGGCCACAGAAATATGGCCGGCCCCGGTGCCGTGGCCAACGTCGGAGCGGCCCGACAGGTCAGTCGGACGGGGCCATGAGCCCGACGATGCGCTCCAGATCATCCAGCGAACCGAACTCGACAACGATCTTGCCCTTGCGTTGGCCGAGCTCCACCTTCACCCGTGTGTCGAAAGCATCGGAGAGCCGGTCGGCCACCCGGTCCGCCTCCGGTGGCCGCGGCGCGCGCCGTGCCGGGGTGGCCGTCTTCCGGTCGGGTTCACGCTTGGCCAGCGTGACCGCTTCCTCGGTGGCCCGCACCGACATGCCCTCGGCCACGATGCGGGTGGCCAACTCCTCCTGCCGAGCGGGATCGTCCAGACCGAGCAGCGCGCGTGCATGGCCGGCCGAGATCACCCCGGCGGCAACCCTGCGCTGCACCGCGACCGGCAGCCGCAGCAGCCGGATCATGTTGGTGATCACCGGGCGGCTGCGGCCCAGCCGGTCCGCGAGCTGATCATGCGTCACGCCGAACTCGGCCAGCAGCTGCTCGTAGGCGGCGGCCTCCTCCAGCGGATTGAGCTGGACCCGGTGGATGTTCTCCAACAGCGCGTCGCGGAGCAGTGCGTCGTCCTCGGTCTGCCGGACGATCGCGGGCAGCCGCTCGAGGCCAGCCTGCTGGGCGGCCCGCCAACGGCGCTCGCCCATGATCAGCTGGTACCGGTCCGGCCCGATCTCGCGGACCACGATCGGCTGCAGCAGGCCGAACTCCTTGATGGAGTGGCTCAGCTCGGCCAGCGCTTCCTCGTCGAAGGCGCGGCGCGGCTGCTGCGGGTTGGGTGCGATCGATGCCGTTGCCAGCTCGCGGTAGCTGGCTCCGGCAACCGTGCCACCGGACAACTCACCGGCCGTACCAGCCGTGGCCGGCGCGCCGGCGACGGCGACCGGGTAACTGTCGCCGTTCGTGCCGCCGGGCGCCGCCCCGTCCTGCGGTGCGGTGGGAATCAGAGCGGCCAGGCCACGTCCCAAGCCACCCTTGCGTGTGTTCACCGACGCGACTCCGCCTCGCGCTGAGCCGTCACCATCTCGCGGGCCGCGTCCATATAGCTCATCGCACCGCGCGAACCGGGGTCGTAGGCCAGCACGGTCTGCCCGAAGCCGGGGGCCTCGGAGACCTTGACGCTGCGGGGGATCACGGTGCGCAGGACCCGCTCACCGAAGTGCTGGCGGACCTCGTTGGTCACCTGGTCGGCGAGCTTGGTCCGTCCGTCGTACATGGTGAGCAGGATCGTGGAGACGAACAGGTCGCGGTTCAGGTGTGCCCGAACCAGCTCGATGTTGTTCAGCAGCTGCCCCAGTCCCTCCAGCGCGTAGTACTCGCACTGGATCGGGATCAGCACCTCGGACGTCGCCACGAGCGCGTTCACCGTGAGCAGACCGAGCGAGGGCGGACAGTCGACCAACACGTAGTCGACGTCCAACTCATCGAGAATGTGCGGCGCCAGCGCCTGCTTGAGCCGCTGCTCGCGGGCCACCATGCTCACCAGCTCGATCTCGGCGCCGGCCAGGTCGATCGTGGCCGGCACGCACAGCAGATCGGGGGACTGGGTGCTCTCTACGGCGGCGTCGGTCAGCGCGATCTCGCCGAGCAGGCACTCGTACACCGACGGAGTCCCGCTGGTGTGCTCGACACCGAGCGCGGTGCTCGCGTTGCCCTGCGGGTCGAGGTCGATCACGAGCACGCGCATGCCGAAGGAGGTGAGCCCGGCCGCGAGGTTCACCGCGCTGGTGGTCTTGCCGACACCACCCTTCTGGTTGGCGATGGTCAGAATCCGTCGCTGCGCTGGTCTCGGCATCGACGGGGCACCCGGGTGTAGTACCCGGGCGGCCCGCTCGGCCTCCTCAGCTATGGGAGTCCACATGTACTCCTCCGATGACGATTGAGTGGGAGCGCCGGCGTGGGGCCGGGCCTGGGAGCTTTGGTCGGCTGCCGGAACTGCTGGGTCGGCGGCGGACGTTTCACGTGAAACATCGGGGTTCCGGTCGTGGCCGCGGTCGTGGGGACGACCATCAGACCCATCACGGAAGGCTCGTCCGCCGTCCGGGGGCAACCACACGCTCATCCTTGCCGTCCCCTCGTTCGTCGGGCTTCCCGGGTGCCACGCCGGGCTGCCGTCCGTTCCACGACGACCACAGTGGCCGGCGGATCGACGTGCGTGCCCCCGCATTGGACCACGCGCGGGGCCGACCCTCCAAAGCCACGTACGGCTGCACTGTCACGAATCACTTCAGCGGTCGCCGAGGCACCCTTCATCGCAAGAAGTCGACCACCGGGCCGCAATAAGGGGAGTGCCCAGCGGGTCAGCCGGGCCAGTGGTGCGACCGCCCGCGCGGTCACCACGTCGGCGCCGCCCCACTCCTGACGCACAGTCGTTTCCTCGGCACGGCCCCGGACGACGGTCAACGGCAGGCCGAGTTCGTCCAGGACCGAACGCAGCCAGTCCACCCGCCGCGCCAACGGTTCGAGCAGCACGATCTCCAGGTCCGGCCTGGCCAAGGCGAGCGGTATGCCGGGCAGCCCGGCGCCGGACCCCATGTCGAGTAGCCGAGCCCCCGACTCCACCAGCTCGGCCAGCACCGCACAGTTGAGCACGTGGCGCTGCCAGACCCGGTCGCCCTCCTTGGGACCGATCAGCCCGTGCGTCACACCGGTGTCCGCCAACATGGCGACGTACCGCTGAGCCAGTTCCAGGCGGTCGCCGAACAGCGCGGCGGCAACCGGGAGCGGATCCGAGTCGTCGCCCGCGAGTGCCTGGAGGGAGTCCGTCGGCGGGCCGAAGTCCTCGGTGTGAGGGGACTCCGGGTCGGCGTCCGGCGGACCGCCGGCCTCAGCCCCGTCGACCGACTCCGTGCTTGCACTCGGGCCTGCCCACTCAGGCTCCGAACCGCTGGGAACAGCTGGACCTCCGCTCGCTGTCACGTCCTTGCCCAGTTCCGACACATCGCGCACTGACGAACCTCCAGAGACCGCCGACTCACTTCCCGCCGTCGCCGCGCGCCGAGTCGCGTTGACGCCGGGGTGAAACCATCATCCGCGACCGGCAGAACGCCGCCGCGGCTCAACAACACGTATCGGAGCGCACGCACCCGTAGCGCAGACTCGTGGCTCAACACCGCCGTCGGGCGCGGCGGGCTGCCCCGTCCTCGGCGCGGCGACGGTGTGCCGACCGCACCCGGCCGGGTCAGACGTCGCCTCCGGCAGGCCGTCCGCCGCCGAATCGACGGCCACCGCTGAGTAGCCGACCGATGCTGGGGCTGCCCGGCCATCATCGAAGTGTCCCCGTACTGCCCGCCGCGGTGTGTCCACCCGCGGCAGTACGTCGTAGCGCCGGTCCAACGTGCGTCGCCGCCACCTCCGCGGTCACCCCACCTGTCGACTCCGGCGCTGCCGAGGGTCGGCGCACCGAGCGGATCCATCCCGCCAGACCCGCCCGACGGCCGGCCGAACCGACCCACACCGCCGCCGGGCTCCGTAGACCCGTCCCGTCGTCCAGGCCCGGCTACACCTCCCGGCCCGGCCGACCGGACGAGCGCGGCCCACCTCGCCAACTCGACCGGCGCGACCGTACCCGCCAAGAGAGCCGGACCCGCGGAACCGACCGGCGAGGTCAGGCCCGTCGATGCCGGCGATCGCGCCAGCGCCATCGAAGCGGCCGGCTCGACCGGACCCGCGGAACCGACCGGCCCCGCCGGCTCCACGGCACCCGCCGTTGCGGACGAGTCGCATCGTGAGCCAACCAAACCCGGCGAACCAACCGGAACCACAAACCCCGGCAACCCGCCGACCTCACCCGAGCCGGCACTCATCCAATCCCCACCCCCGGTGCACGCGCTAGCGGCGATTCAGCCGGCCTACCGGTCACGACGGCAACCCGACCGCGGCGCCTGGAGCCGACCCGCCACAGACCGACCGCCACACACTGAACCCCAGCGCCCCGACAGAAACCCGACCCGGCAAGGGCCGACCGGCCATCGACTCGCGCACAGTTCACCGCCCGCCCGCATCCGTGCCACCCCGCACACCACCGGGTCCCTGAGACAGAACAGCGCCCGTCGGTCGGCGACCAGGATCGCCGGACCGGACGGGCGCTGCACGGCACTTGCGTTTCACGTGAAACATCGAGCCAGCACTGCACCGCTCACAGTCACTCAGGTACGGGGGAAGACCACCACGCGACGACGCGGGTCCTCGCCCTCACTCTCGCTGAACACACCACGGATCCCGGCCACCGCATCGTGCACGACCTTGCGCTCGAAGGGCGTCATCGGGCGAAGCCGGACCGCCTCACCGGTGTTCAGCACGTCCTGCGCGGTCTGCTTGCCGAGTTCGGCCAACTCCGCGCGACGCGCAACCCGCCAGCCGGCGACATCCAGCATGAGCCGGCTGCGAGTACCGGTCGCCTGCTGAACGGCGAGCCGAGTCAACTCCTGCAGCGCCTCCAACCCGGCACCGCGGTCGCCCACCAGTCGGGCGAGGTCCTCGCCGCCGTCCACGCTGACCACCGCACGACCAGCTTCGACATCGATATCAAGGTCGCCGTCGTAGTCGAGCACGTCGAGGAGCCGCTCGAGGTAGTCGGCCGCGACGTCGCCCTCCTTGATCAGCAGCTCCTGCGAGCCCGAGCCGGAGCCGGAGCCGGCGGTCGCCTCGCCGCCCGCTGCCTCGCCGCCCGCCACCTGCTCGGTCTGATCCGCCTGGTCCGCCTGATCAGCCTGTGCGGTCTTCGCCACGATTGCTCCTCTCCGACACATTTCGCACGACGCTACCGGCCGCCCGCCGGTGTAGATCGGTCCGATTGCGGGACTCCGGCTCAGCCGTGCACCGCTCGCTCTGCTAGCGCTTACGACTTCGCTTGGTCGGTGCGGATGGCTGGCCATTGCGCTGCGCGACGGTGCTGTCGCCGTTGTCTGCGACCTCACCCGCCGCGCGGTCGCCGGTGCCGTTCGACGTCGCCGGTCCGCTGCTCGACCCGTTCACCTTGGGGGTGCCGTTCGACGCCGGGGCGCCGGAACCCGAGTCGCCACCAGCGCGGCCCGGTCCGATCGGCTTGGCACCCGGCTTCTTCTGGCGTGCCGCCGGGGCCGGCTTCTGGCCGACCTTGGGGGCCAGGTTCTTCTGCGTCTCGACCTTGCGGACGACCTTCTCCGCCTCTTCACGGTCGATCTTGTTGTAGACGATGCGCTGCTGGCCGAGGGTCCAGAGGTTGTTGGAGACCCAGTAGAACAGGATGGCCAGCGGGAGGAACGGGGCACCGATCACGACGCCGATCGGGAACACGTACAGGGTCAGCTTGTTCATGATCGCCGACTGCGGGTTGGCCAGCTGTGCCTCGGTCTGGCGGGCCACCGAGTGCCGCGCGGTGATGTGGGTGAACAGACCGGCCGCGATCATCAGCGGGATCATCACGACCATCATCTGCGGGATCGTCGTGTGGTAGTCGGCCAGCGGGAGTGCGCCGTGATAGGGGACCACCGACGCGCCGAGCTTGGCGCCGAACACGCTCGCGTCGTTGAACGATACGACGTCCGCGCGGTCGAAGACGTAGTTCTCCTGCTTGTACGGCTGGAACTCGCGCAGTACGTGGAACAGGCCGATGAACACCGGGACCTGGATCAGCATCGGCAGGCAGCCGCCCACCGGGTTCACCCCGTGCTCGCCCTGCAGCTTCTGCATCTCGGCGGCGAGCTTCTGCTTGTCGTTGCCGTACTTCTTCTTGAGCTTCTGGATCTCCGGCGCGAACTCCTGCATCTTGCGCATGGATCGCACCTGGTGCACGAACGGCTTGTAGAGGATCGCCCGCAGGGTGAAGACCAGGAACACCACCGCGAGCGCCCAGGCGACACCGGTGGAGGGGCCGAACACAAAACCGAAGACCTCATGCCAGAACCAGAGGATCCACGAGACCGGGTAGTAGATGAAATTCAGCACGGAGCTCGCTCCTCGGTGGCGCGTGTTCGTCTAGGTGGCACTGGGTCGAGACCTCCAGGGTGCCAGGGCCCGCAGCGCAGCAGTCGCCATACCGCGAGCGCGCTGCCCCGGAGAAGTCCGTGTACCCGCAGTGCCTCGACCCCGTAAGCACTACAACTCGGATAGAACCGGCAGCTCGGCGGCAGCACCGGCGAGATCACCCGCTGGTAGATCTTGATCAACCAGATCAGCGGCCAGGCAAGTGGGGAAACCCGGTCCGACCCGCTGGCCCGGTCGACGCCCTCCGCCTCCCCGCTCATCGAGAATCAGCGCTGAGCAGCGTGCGCAGAGCCCGGTCGACATCAGCGGCCAACCGAGCCGAGTTCGCGGTGGCCGATTTCGGCAATGCCCGGACCACCACCCGAGAACCCGGCGGCACCTGGTCGAGCCGTTCGCGCAGTACGTGCCGGAGCTTGCGGGCCACTCGATGCCGGACCACCGAGTTGCCCACGGCCTTACTCACCACGAATCCGACCCGAGGCGACGGACCGGCCGACGCATCGCGCACGCCCAGGTCGGTCGCCCCGGAGGACGTCGCCCCGGAGGACGTCGCCCCGGAAGAAACAGCGTCAACAGAAGCTGCCTCGGAAGAAACAGCGGAGGTCGACACAGCGGCATCGGTCGGAGCCGGGGCACCGACCACCGCCGTACCCGGGGCCGCGGCGCCTCGGACCTGGTCCGGTACGAGAACATGCATTACAACCAGTGTGCGCCCAGCTCGGCGTCCATGCCGGAGCACCGTGGAGAAGTCGTCCCGGTGGGTCAACCGGGCAGCTGCCGGAAGCACCGTGTGTCGCGGCCCGTCAGGCGGACAGCTTCTCCCGGCCCTTGCGGCGGCGCGCGGCCAGGATCGCCCGGCCGGCGCGGGTCCGCATCCGGAGCCGGAAGCCGTGGGTGCGCGAACGACGGCGGTTGTTCGGCTGAAAGGTGCGCTTGCCCTTGCTCACTTCGCGTTCTCCCGTTCAACGGCGAGTTGGTCTGTGCATACGCCGTCGTTCGACGGACCACGCCGGTCACTCCTGGGAAGAGTGACCGGATGACTGCATGCCACAGCGCGCCGGCTCGCGGCGCGGTTACGTCCAGGGTACGCAGCGTGCTTTCGCGTGGTCAAACCGGGTCAAGGTTGCGCCTTGTGGCCGGAAGTCTGCCTTGTTAGCGTGCCATCCTTCGTGCCTTCGACCCGGGGGAAGTGGTCGCGGCGGACGCCCCAGCTCCCGGGGGTGCCCCAACAGCGCGGCCTCCTCTCCGCGTACCGTCCCGCGCACAGGTGTGGATAACCCTGTGGACGGCACCGCTGACATCGGTGTTTGACAAGGGAATCGACCGAGGGGGGACCGCCGCGCGATGGCCGACCAAGCGAATGGCCTCAGCGAGGTGTGGCAGCGCGTCGTCGCGGACCTGTGCCAGGCGCGCGGCGCCGGCACAACCGACGCGACCGCGCCCGGCGCCGCGCTGTCCGCCCA
>DASYLM010000128.1:0-8568 GCA_036009565.1 Pseudonocardia sp.
GTGCAGCGGCACCGCGGGGTAGACGACCCGGTCCACCAGGGCCAGCTCCTCGAGCCGGCGCAGCGTCTGGGTCAGCATCCTCGGGCTGATCCCCTCCAGCTTGCCGCGCAGCGCGCCGAACCGGCGCGGACCGTCCTCCAGCGCACCGAGCGTGAGCGCGCTCCACTTGTCGCCAGCAGGTCGAGCAGCTCGCGGCAGGGGCAGGCGGCGGTGTACGCGTCGCGGGGGCCGCAGGTGTCGGTCGCCGGTTCAGCCGTGGTGACCAGCTTACTAACTTTGCAATACCAGTGACCTCTCAGGTAACTAGGGCCCTAGAGATACCGTCGATGTCATGACCGACAACATGCGCGCAATCGGGTACCGCGAGAGCCTGCCGATCAGCGACCCGGACAGCCTGGTGGATGCCGAACTGCCCATCCCGACGCCCGGTCCGCACGACCTGCTGGTGCGTGTCGAGGCGGTCTCGGTGAACCCGGTGGACACCAAGGTGCGGACCGGCAGTGACATCGGCGGGGACCCGGGCGGCGAGCTCAAGGTGCTCGGCTACGACGCCGCCGGCGTGGTCACCGCGGTGGGCGGCGAGGTGACCCGGTTCGCGGTGGGCGACGAGGTGTACTACGCCGGCTCGATCGGGCGGCCGGGCACCAACTCGCGGTTCCACCTGGTCGACGAACGGATCACCGGACACAAGCCGAACAGCCTGGACTTCGCCGAGGCCGCCGCGCTGCCGCTCACCACGATCACCGCCTGGGAGGCGCTGTTCGACCGGTTCCGGCTCGACAAGGACAGCACCGGGACGCTGTTGGTGATGGGTGCCGCCGGCGGGGTGGGGTCGATGATCATCCAGCTGGCCCGCGCACTGACCGGGGTGACCGTGATCGGCACCGCGTCGCGGCCGGAGTCCCAGAAGTGGGTGACCGAGCTCGGTGCGCACCACGCGGTCGACCACCACGGCGACCTGGTGGCGGCGGTCCGCGCGGTGGCCCCGGCCGGCGTCGACTACATCTTCAGCCCGTTCTCGGCCGGCAACGTGGACACGTTCGTCGAGCTGCTGCGGCCGGGCGGTGAGATCACCGCGATCGACGAGCCGGAGGGGCTGGACCTGCTGCCACTCAAGTCCAAGAGCCTCACCTGGCACTGGGAGCTGATGTTCACCCGGCCGCTGTTCGCGCCGGCGGACCCGGCCCAGTACGAGCTGTTGGAGGCCGCCGCCCGGCTGGTGGACGACGGCGTGCTGCGCACCACGGTCGCCGAGCGCCTCGAACCGATCAACGCCAGCACGCTGCGCCGGGCGCACGAGCTCGTCGAGGCCGGCGCGATGATCGGCAAGGTGGTCATCGGCGGCGGTTTCGCCGACTGAGCCGCGCGGGGATCCTGCCCGGTAACCCGGGCTGGGTGGGAAGTGGCTCGGCGCACCGGTGGCCGGCCTCGTCGATCTCGCCTCGGCGGTGTTCGACGCGACGGTCGGCCTCGTACCGGTGACCCCACCCGCAGCCGTTCCGGGCCGATGTGGTGCTCGCCCGGGGCCGGGTACCGGCGGCGCTCGCCGGCCAGGCGGTCGCCGCCCGCTGGACGGTCGACGCCGTCGCACTGGTGGCTGACCGGTCCGCGCCGGGTCGTCCGCGGCTGGACGATCTCGCACGGTTCCCGCTCGGACCGGGCCCGGCCACGGGACACCAGCCGGTACAGGATCGTCAGGCAGGTCACCGGGATCACCCCGCCCGGGACCGCCTGCAGGATCCAGAAGCCGATCATGCCTTCGAGGCCGCCGGCCATGGTCGGGATCGCCACGTTGACGATGCTGGTGTCGAGCACCGACATGATCATCCCGACCACCACGACCGCGAGCGGCAGGCCCCAGTGCGCCGCCGGTGCCGTCGGTGTCGCGGGCGGCGGCGGTGTCTTCGCCGTGGCGCCGGCTCGAATCCTCGCGCCGTTTCTCATCGCCTACACATATTCCGCGCGGATAGTGGGAATTGCTGAGGTTCGGTCGAGAAAGAAGGTGGACATGGCCAGCTACAGCGGGCCAGCCACGATCGTCTCCCCAGGTGGCGAGATCGAGGTGACCGTGGACTTGCACTCGAAACCCGATCCGGACGGCGGCCTGACCTGGGGTGGGCTGGTCGACCGAGGCAACCGCGGCGAGTTGGGCGCGGCCGTGAACGGGATGAGCGCATACGGCCTGGTCCTGCGATTTCCGGACGGCCGGGAGGGCAACTTCGTACCCAGTCCGCGTACCACCTGGTCCCTCTTCAGCGTCGGCGTCAGCGGATTCATGCGCGTGTGAGGCTTTGTCAGGTCTCGCCGAACGGGTCCGATCAGCTGGCGGCCGCGGGCCGGCGAGCGCGTAGCTCTTTGCGAAGGATCTTGCCGGCGGCCGCCACCGGCGACGCTGCGGACGCACGGCGGCATCGGGTTCGCCTGGGAGCACCCGTCGCACGTACTGCTCAAGCGCGCCAGGGCCCGCCGCGCGCTGCTCGGCTCCCAGGCACGCCAGCTCGACGCCCTCGCCGACCACGTGCTCTGACCCCCAAGCCCCGGTCGCACAGACCAGGTGCCGGCCGCACAGACCGTACAAGCTCTGTACGGCCGGTACCAGGCGTGTGCGCCACCCTGGTTCGAGATGGCCAGTGCCCCGTTCGGTTGTCACTCGGGCCGCCTCGGCGGGCGGCTGCGATCCGAGTGGCGGCCGGACCGCTCGCCGCCGCGCCGGTGTCAGCGGGCGGTGGCCGCTTGGACTACCTCGCGGACCCGTTCGCTGTCCCGCTCGGCGGTGGCGCGCTCGGCGTCGGTGGCCGGTTCCAGGCGCACCGGCATGTCCTTGTGGTGCGGGGTGCCGGCGATCGGGTCGCGGTCGGCGGCGTCGGTGATCACGTTGATCCGGGGGCCGTTGGTGACCCGGCCGCCGTGCCCGTCCGGATAGGACATGCCGAACCCGTGCGGCAGCGCGAGCTGCATGGGGCGCAGGCTCTCGTCCGCCTCGGCGCGCACCACGATCCGGCCGACCGGGGTGAGGACCGCGACCCACTCGCCCGGGGCGAGGCCGACCGTGGCGAGGTCGGCCGCCCGGGCCCGCAGGGCGCCCTCCGGGTCGGTCCGCCGCCAGGCCGGGGCGCGCAGGATCTGGTTCGCGTTGTGCGACCGGCGCTGCCCGTTGATCAGCGAGAACGGGTGCCTCGGATCGACCTGCTCGGCCGCCGGGTCGAGCTCGCCCAGCCAGGACAGCAGCTCCGGCACGTCGAGCTGGATGCGCTCGCGCTTCACCAGGTCCCAGACCTCGTCGTAGGTGTGCGTGCTGAACGGGGTGCCGCTGGGGCTGTCCAGGATCCGGGCGAACAGTTCCTCGCCCAGCTCAGCACCGGTCGCCGAGGTGCCCAGCGCGCGCTGCACCGGCACCGTCATGGTCGCCGCCGCCCGGTGGCAGCCGGCCCACAGCGGCGCCATCGGGGCCGACCCCGGTTGACGCTCGTCCAGAGTCTCGCCCAGCGTCCGGTAGAGCAGTACCGCGGCGATCGAGGCCAGCTCCGGGTTCTTCTTCATCAGCCTGCCGGCCGCCGGCAGCAGCTGCGCGCGGTCGGTGCGGGCGAGTTCGGTGAGCTCCGCCAGCTCGTCGGCCGACGGCAGCGCACCGAGCTCCTCGAACAACCGCGCGTAGATCTCCGCCTCGACCAGCGTGCCGGGCAGCGGCTCGAGCAGCGGGCGGCGGATCTGGAAGTAGTTGGTCGGCCACTCGAAGTCGAAGAGGGTGAACTCCCACTTCTCGTGCTGCGACGCGGCCGGCAGGACGTACTCGGCCAGCGCCGCGGTCTCGGTGTAGGCGATGTCGACCACAACGGAGAGCTCGGCCTCCGCGATCGCCCGCTCGACCGAGGCGGTGTCGGCGTAGGTGTTCGCCGGGTTGGACGACTCCACCCAGAGCACCCGCGCGTGGTTCGGGTGGTCGGCCAGGATCTCCTCGGCCATCGTGTTGGACGGCAGCAGCCCGCCGATGTACTCGAAGCCGGTGATCTCCGAGCGCTCGCCCCGCGAGTTGCCCCACAGCGGTACCAGCCAGGAGTGCAGGTTGTTCGTGCCCTCGCGGCCGAAGTGGCCGGTGACCAGGTAGAGCAGCTTCTCCAGGTAGCTGTTCAGGGTGGAGTGGCGGCCCTGCTGGATGCCCAGCTCGACCCGCACCGTCATGGCGCGGGCGGCCAGGATCATGTCCACCGCGCGCTCGACGTCGGCCCGGTCCAGCTCGGCGTGCGCGATCCACTCGTCCACCGGCACCCGGCCCAGCGCGTCCCGCACCGCCTCGAAGCCCTCGGTGTGCGCGGCCAGGAACTCCTCGTCCTGCCCGCGCCGTTCCAGGATCAGCGCGATGACCGCGGCCAGCAGGTAGGCGTCGGTGCCGGGGCGCAGCGGCAGGTGCAGCTCGGCGATGTCGGCGGTCTCGGTGCGCCGGGGGTCGATCACGATGATCTTGCGTTCCGGGTCGTTCTTGATCGCGTTCAGCGCGTGCCGGGCGTTGCTGAACCCGTGCGCCAGCCACGGGTTGCAGCCGATCACGAACAGCAGGTCGCACTCCTCGACGCCCTCGGAGGTGTGGCAGTTCTGCGCGCCGAACATCTTGCCGTTGACCCAGAAGTCGCCGGTCTTCTCCTGGGACAACGCGTTGTAGTACCGGGTGGAGTTCATCCACTTCATCAGGGCCGTGCCGTAGCCGCCGCCGGAGTGGTTGCCCTGACCGCCGCCGCCCACGTAGGAGAACGAGCCGGGCCGGCCGACCTCGGTGTCCGCGTCCCGGACCGCCGTCAGCCTGGCGGCGATCTCGCGCAGCGCCGTCTCCCAGTCGATCGGCTCGTGGCCGCCGCCGGGAAGCCGGCGCAGTGGGCTGGTCAGCCGGTCGCCGTGGTTGCCGTACCAGGTCAGCCGCTGCGCCTTCTGGCACAGGTAGCCGGCCGAGCGCGGATGCGCCTTGTCGCCCCGGACGCGGGTGATGGCCCGGCCGTCCAGCTGCACCTCGAGCCCGCAGTTGAGGTAGCAGAGGCTGCACGCGGTCTTGTGCCAGTCACCGGCCGGGGTTTTCGGAGCGGTCATGGGCTCGTCCCTTACGTGGTGGGTTACAGCGCATGGAGGTCAGAGCGAGCGCAGGATGTCGAGGGCGCGCCCGAGGGTGGCCAGCTTCGCGTCCACGGTGTCGCCGTTCGGGTAGAGCCGGACGGTGTCCACGCCGGCGTCGCGCCAGACCCGCAGCCGCGCGCGCACCATGTCCTCGGTGCCGATCAGCGTGGTGCCCAGGACCATGTCGTCGGTGACCAGCTCGGCGGCGCCGTCCCGGTCACCGCCCTGCCAGCGCTCCCGGACCGCCGCCGCGACGTCGGCCCAGCCCTGCCGGCTGTACGCGCCGTTGTAGAAGTTGGTCTGCGCCGAACCCATCCCGCCGAGGCTGAACGCCAGTTCCTTCTTGCGACTGGCGACCATCGAGCGCAAGGCGTCTTCGTCCTCGGCGAAGGCCACCTCCGCGCCCTGGCAGACGTCCAGGTCGGTGCGCTTTCGACCGGCCGTGGCCAGTCCGGCGTCCAGCGGGTCGAAGTAGGCCGACGCACCTTCCGGCACGAAGCTGGTACCCAGCCAGCCGTCCGCGATCTCGCCGGTCAGCTCCAGCGTCTTCGGCGAGATGGTGGCCAGGTAGATCGGGATGTCCGGGTTGGCGTCCATGGACAGGCGCATCGGCTTGCCCTCGCCGCCGGGCACCGGGATCTGGAACTGGTTGCCCGAGTAGGCAACCTTCTCACCGGCGAACACCTGCCGGATAATCTCCACGGTCTCCCGCATCCGGGTCAGCGGCTTGGCGAACGGCACCCCGTGCAGGCCCTCGATCACCTGCGGGCCGGACGCGCCGAGGCCGAGCAGGAACCGGCCCCCGGACATCTCGGCGAGGGTCAGCGCGGTCTGCGCGACGGCCACCGGGGTGCGGGTGCCCAGCTGGATGATCCCGGAGCCCAGCAGCATCCGCTCGGTGCGCGCGGCGAGGTAACCCAACGCGGACGGCCCGTCCGAACCCCACGCCTCGGCCACGAAGCACACGTCGAGGCCGAGCTTCTCGGCCTCCAGCACGAAGCTCAGGGTGTCCGCCCAGCTGCCCCGGTTGGACGCCTCGACCGTGGTGGCCGCGCGCATCAGACGCTCGCCGAGCTGGTCGCGGTGGCGCTCTCGACGCGCTCCTTGATCGCGGCAAGGGTGCCGGCCATGTTGGTCTCGAACTCGCGCATCCGGACGAAGACGATCTTCTGTTCCTTGTCCGGCATCCGGTCGATGGCGAAGCTCAGCCCGGAGCGGGCCGGGCCCATCTGCATCCACTGGCGCAGCGTCGTGCCGCTGTCGCGCGGTTCCAGGGTGAACCGCCAGACCGCGGTCGGCACCACGACGTCCTGCACCGCCCAGGCGAACACCCGCTCCGGCTCGTACTCGATGACCGTCGAGGTGGTGTGCCACTCGCCGAGCGCCTGGTGCTTGCTGTACCCGATGAAGGTGGCGCCGACGCTGGGGCCGGTGGCGCCGTTCTGCCACTCCACGCGCTGCAGCTCGGGGCTCATCGACGGCATCAGCGCGACGTCGGAGACGAACTCCCACACCGCGGCCGCCGGGGCGTCGATGAACGTCTCGACCTCAACCGTCGGCTTGTCCGAGTAGCGCGCTCCGGTCCACTCCATCTGGCTCGACATCTCCTCGTCATTGGGGCTCTGAGCACCAGAGTTGCGTAGATAGACCCGGATGTCAACGCAGAGCGGGCAGCCCACCCCGGACCGTGCCCGGCTACTGGGCGAACCGGCGGGCGACGTCCGGGCGCTCGGCGAGACGGGGTGGGTAGCCGGGGCCCATCCGGGCGCTGACGTCCCTGGCCAGCAGCGGCTCGCGGCAGTGCGCGCAGACCACCTCGGCATGGGTGTCGTGGTCGCAGGTCCGGTGGTGCAGGGTGATCGGCGGCCCGGCCTCGTCGGCGAGCCAGCGGTCGCCCCAGCGGGTCATCGCGGCGATGACGCCGTAGAAGTCGCGGCCCATCTCGGTGAGCACGTAGTCGTAGCGCACCGGTTCGGACTGGTAGGCCCGCTTCTCGAGCAGTCCCTCGTCGACCAGGCGGCGCAGCCGGTCGGCGAGGGTGTTGCGGGCGATGCCCAGTTCCTGCTGGAACTCGTCGAAGCGCCGGAACCCGTAGAACGCCTCGCGCAGCACCAGCGGCGTCCACCAGTCACCCAGCAGGTCCATGGTGCGTGCGACCGAGCACGGCCAGTTTGCGAAGGAGGTCCGCCTCATGGCCGGAGCATACCGTCCGACCAGCAAAGTCTCTGAATGAAACTATGAATGCGGGCGGATCGGGGCGGGCAGGGTTCCCGGTTCGGGCCCCGCTGATCCCGGCCGTGGCCGGCAGAGCTGACGGACGCGCGCGGTGCGACGGCGAGGGCCATACTGGCTGTGATCCGAGTGCGGGCGTGGTCGGGGAGGAACACACGGTGGACGCGGTGGCCGGGCGGGCACGATGACTTCCGGCCCCATCCACCTGGCGGTCTCCGGTTCGCCGCCGGCCGGCGGGCGGTTGCCCGGCCGGGATGTCGCACCGCGCCGGCTGCTGGTCATCAGTGCGACGACCGGGCGGGGGCACAATGCCGCGGCGGCCGCCGTCGAGGAACAGGCCGGCCGGCTCTGGCCGGGTTGCCAGATCCGCCGGGTGGACACCCTGGACACGATGGGTCGGCTGCTCGGCCTGACCTTGCGCCTGGCCCATCGGGTGAGTGCGGATCGGACCGCGTGGTTGTCCGGCCTCTGCTACCGGCGGCTGTGGCGCCAGCCGTGGTTCGCCGAAGCTTTCGGCCGGCTCACCGGAGCCTGGTCCGGGCGGGCGCTGCGCCCGGTGGTCGCCGAGTTCCTGCCGGACCTGGTGGTGTCCACCTACCCGCTGGGTACCGCCGGGCTGGACTGGCTGCGCCGCCGCGGTGGACTCGACCTGCCGGTCGCCGCGATCGTCGCCGACTTCGTACCGCACCCGTTCCGGGTGTACCCGGAGATCGATCTGCACTACGTGGCGAGCGAGGCCGGCCTCCAGGCGATGTGGCGAGCCCGCCCGGACACGAGAGGGGCGGTCGGCGCGCCGCCGGTGGCGTCGGCGTTCCACCCGGTGGGCACCGAGGACCGCGCGGCCGCGCGGGCAGCGTTCGGCCTGCCCCCGGACCGGCCGGTGGTGGTCATCTCCCTCGGCCCGGCCGGCTCCGGCCCGGTGCGGCGGGCCGTGCACGGCGCGCTGGCCGCCGACCCGGGGACCTGCGTCGTCGTCGCATGCGGGCGCAACGAGGCGCTGCGCCGGCGACTGGTCGGCGGGGACGAGCCGACCGGCCGGCTGGTGGCGCTGGGCTGGACGGACCGGATGCCCGAGCTCATCTCCGCGGCGGACGTCGTGATCACCGGTGCGGGCGGGGCCGGCGCGTTGGAGGCCCTGGCGACCAGTCGGCCGGTGTTGCTGTTCGAGCCGATCGCCGGGCACGGCGAGGTCAACGCCGCACTGATGGAACAGGCCGGCCTCGGTCGGGTCTGCGC
>DASYLM010000129.1:0-3004 GCA_036009565.1 Pseudonocardia sp.
TCAGGTTCGACGGTCGGGATCGCTGGATCCCCTCTCAGCCCGCTGGCCGGGCTCCCGTGCGTCACCTGCGGTTCACAGTACGCGCCGCGGTGCGCGCCGCGTAGGGTCGGTCACCGTGCCCGGACTGGACGGAGACGCGCTTCGCGCGCGACTGGCAGACGCCCGCCTCTACCTCTGCACCGACGCCCGGCGACGCACTGGCGACCTCGCCGAGTTCGCCGAAGCGGCGCTCGCGGGCGGGGTCGACATCGTCCAGTTGCGCGACAAGGGTGCCGACGGCGCGCTGGAGGCCCGCGAGGAGCTCGCCGCCCTGGAGGTGCTTGCCGAGGCGTGCGCCCGGCACGGAGCTCTGCTCGCGGTGAACGACCGGGCCGACGTTGCGGTGGCCGCCGGGGCCGACGTCCTGCACCTCGGCCAGGACGACCTGCCCATCGAGTGGGCGCGCAAGATTGTCGGCGACGATGTGGTGGTCGGGCGCTCGTCGCACAGCGCCGAGGAGACCGCAACCGCCGCGGCGGAGGCGGGCGTCGACTACTTCTGCGTCGGCCCCTGCTGGCCGACACCGACCAAGCCGGGCCGTCCGGCGCCCGGACTCGATCTCGTGCGCACCGTTGCCGGCCGTTCGCCGTCGCGGCCCTGGTTCGCCATCGGCGGCATCGACCACGACCGGCTCGACGAGGTGCTCGGCGCGGGCGCCGACCGGATCGTCGTGGTGCGGGCGATCACGGACTCCGACGACCCTCGCGCGGCCGCCGCGACCTTGGCCGCCCGGCTCCGCGGCTGAGCGGCTGAGCGGCTGAGCGGCTGAGCGGCTGAGCGGCTGAGCGGCTGATCCTGCCCACACACCGGTCGCACGGACCACCCACCCGGTTGCGGGTCAGGTGCAAGCATCCGCAGCCGGTGCGTCGGCTGCCGGAACCTCAGTTCCCGGGCCCGCCCGGGACCGGCACGAGTGGGGTGGGCACCGAGCCGCCGCCCTGACCGCCGGAGCCGCTGCCCGGGTCGCCCGTAGCGCCGGAGCCGTCGTTGCCCGAGCCACCGTTGCCCGAGCCGTCGTTGCCCGAGCCACCGTTCCCGGAACCACCGTTCCCGGAACCGTCGTTACCTCCCGATCCGGCGCCGGGGGCGGCGGGTGCGGAGGTGGGGCTCCCGGAGTCACGACCGTTCGACGGAGTCGGGCCGACGCTCGGCTCGGCGCTCGAACTGGTGCTGGGATCGGCGCTGGGGTCCGGAGTGCTCGACGGTTCCGGCGTCGTGGTCGGGGTCGGATCGACCGGCTCGACCCTGTGCCGGCTGCTGTGGTTCCCCTCGATCACCCGCCCGACGGACGTGCCGGACTCCCCCGAGGTGAGCGTGGACCCCTTGGCCCACTCGATCCCGGTGACGGCGAGCAGGCCGAGCACGAACACGAGCACGGTCGCCGCCGACCACAGGACGAACCGCCGCTTCGAGGGCCGCGCCGGAACGGCGGGTTCGACGCGGACCCGCGCCGTGACCCCCTCCGGTGAGACACGCGGCACCGGCATCATGACCTGGGTGGCCTGGTCCTGCGCTCCCTGGGCACCGTGCCGGCCGGTGAGCCGGATCCGCGTCACCAGCCTGTCCCGGGTGCGGTCCAGCGAACGCTGGTAGACCGTCGAGGCCACGGTGCTCGCCACCGACCCCAGTGCGGCGCCTGTCACCGTGCCCGCTGCTCCGAAGAAGGACCCGAGCACCGCGCTCGTGGCCGCGGCACCGGCTCCGGCGATCACCTTGTTGACCGTGAGGTCCAGGCCGCCCTTCGGCCGCGCCTGCACCGCCGTCTCGTTCGCGGACGGGGAGACCCGCGTCGGGGGGAGCGGCGGGATCCGGGGCGGCGGGATGCGGGGCGGCGGGGTCCGGCGTGGGCCGGTCCGGGACGAGTCAGGGCGGGGGGCTGTGGGGAATTGGGGCATGGCTCCTGTCGGCGATCACATGTATGTGTTGTCGAGGTCCACCTGGGTCAACGCCCCGCAGCCGTGGATCTCTCCAGATGATCACCGTTCGTGACCGCCCTCACGTCGAGGAGCGGGATCCCGGCGACCCCTCCGCCGGATGGCGCAGCCCGCGGTGTCCCGGCGGCAGCGCGGACCGGATCAGCGGCCAGGACAAGGCGACACTCAGGGCGACGAGCGGCCAGGTCAGCACCGACCGCGCGACGCCCAAGGCGAACACGGCATCGGCGAAGTACAACGGCAGGAACACCGCCACCCGCACGAGGTACTGGCCGACCCACACCCAGCTGGCCCGCTGGTAGCCGCGCAGCAGGTGCGGGTCGCGTCGCCACCGGCTGTGCTGGCCGAGCACCGTACCCACGACCAGGCCCAAGAGCGGCCACCTGATCACGATCGACACCGCCCAGGCCAGCGCGCTTGCGGCGTTGGACACGATCTGAACCAGGAAGAAGTCGACCGCGCGGCCGGTGTAGAGCGCCACCAGAGCGGCTGCGGCCACCCCGAGCAGCCCGAACAGCACAGCGCGCGGGCGCCTACCACCGGCCAGCCGCACCCCGCCGATCGCTGCGGCCGCAAGCACCGCCGCCCCGCCTGCCCATGCTACCGGCCAGGCCCACGCCGCGGCGTCGACGAGGGTGAAGACGGCAACGAACGCAACGACCGGAACGGTTGCTTCCAGCGCGCCGCTGCGACCGCCCAGGATCTCGGCCAGGGACGCATCGGGCTTCGGGTTGCAACGGGCCACGAGGCAAGGGTGCCCTATGACAGCCCGGATGCGTGGTTCGCGTGGTCATCCGAGGGCACATCACCCGGCCGGAACCTGGCGCGGATCACTGGTCCTGGGTGATATTGGAGCGATCTGCACCCGTCAGGGGGGTGAAGCGGACGTAAACGGAAGGGGCGCGACGTGGCCTGGAACAGCTTCGTGGCGCTCGGTGACAGCTTCACCGAGGGTCTGGACGACTGGCGGCCGGACGGCTCGCCGCGCGGCTGGGCCGACCGGGTGGCCGAGTGCCTGGGCGCAAACCGGC
>DASYLM010000130.1:0-5569 GCA_036009565.1 Pseudonocardia sp.
CCCGGCTGCACACTCACCTGCCGTTGCTGGCTTTCACGCCGGAGGCTCCGGTGCGTAACCAGCTCACGCTGACGTGGGGAACCGAGACCTTCCTGGTGCCACGGGTCGAGACCACCGATGCGATGGTCCGACAGGTGGACCAGGCCATGCTCTCGATCGGGCGCTACCAGCGAGGGGATCTGGTGGTCATCGTCGCCGGATCCCCACCGGGCACAGTCGGCTCGACTAACCTCATCCGGGTGCACCGCCTGGGTGAGGAGGATCTTGGCTGACGCTGCCGACGCTGCGCGGAAAAAATGGATAGACGCCCCTCGGGCGACTGACGGTGTGCCACGGGGACAGCCTGTGGTGGACCGCCTGGTTGCATTGCTGGATCTTGAGCGCATCGAGGACGACATCTTTCGCGGTGTGAGTCCCACGGACTCCCTACCGCGGGTCTTCGGTGGACAGGTCGCAGGTCAGGCGCTCATCGCGGCTGGCCGCACCGTTCCGGTCGAGCGCAGCGTGCACTCGTTGCACGCCTACTTCATCCGGGCTGGCGATGCGCGGGTGCCGATCATCTACAACGTGGACCGGATTCGTGACGGGCAGTCGTTCAGCACTCGCCGCGTGGTCGCGATCCAGCACGGAAAGCTGATCTTCGCATTGTCCGCGTCCTTCCAACTCCCCGAGCAGGGCCTCGAGCATGCCGATGAGATGCCTGAGGTGCCGCCGCCGGAGCAGCTTGACGACTGGGCGAGCTGGGCACGCCGCAGCAGCGACACCCAATCTCCGATCACACGGACGCCGCGTCCCTTCGACCTGCGCTTCATTACACCGCCAATCTGGGTCGACGGCCCGGTGCGTACCGAGTCACCAGTGCGCGACCAACTGTGGATGCGAGCTGACGGCGTGTTGCCCGACGGCCCTCTGCTGCACGTCTGTGTGCTTGCCTACGCCTCCGACCTCACTGTGCTGTGGTCGGTGGGCGCTTCGCACGGTCACGCGCTGGGTCAGGACGTGATGGCTGCCAGCCTGGACCATGCCATGTGGTTCCACCGCCCATTCCGCGCCGATGACTGGGTGCTTTGCGATTACACCTCACCATCCGCGTCGGGAGGACGAGGCCTGGCGACCGGACGGTTCTTCAGCCGCGACGGCAGACTGATCGCCAGCGTAGTGCAGGAAGGCGTGGTCCGGGTCCGTCGTTAGTCCACCTGCGCGGCCCGCTGATCAGCCACGCCCGATACTCAGCTCGTTGCGGCGGCCTTGGCCAGGGTCGCCAGCCGAGCCAGCGAGCTGGTGATGTTCTCGCGTTTGTCGTCCAGCCGGTGACCCTCCGAGTCGGGCAGTGCGACGCGCACGTCGATCCGGGTGCCGGACCCGTTCTCAGCGAGCTGCCAGACAAAGTCGATGCCGGAGACCTGACAGGAGATGGTGACGCGCCCCTCGGCGCGATCGCCGCGCGGCCGCTGCGGTATGGGGAAGTCAGGATAATCCTCCACCCACATGGTGTAGCCGTCCGCGCCGTCGTCGCGCACGGTCTGCACGCCGACCCACCACTCGGGAAACCGGGTCGGATCGAACAGCAGCTTCCAGACCTCCTCGACGGGCGCGTCGGCGCGCCCGCTCAGGGTGAATTCGGGCATCCGGCCCCCTTCGTGTCGATCTCCGTGGCAATCCCGGCGAGCTCGGCGGTCAGCCGGGCCAGTTCCCGGTCCGGCTCGACCAGGCCGACGACCGGCGCACGGCCGAGGTCGACGAGATTGGCGGTGTACTCCTGCCCGAGCTGGGGCCGGCGCAGGCGTTGCCACCCCGCGGCGGCCTCGGCCAGCCGCTGGCGGGCCTCGTTGCGATTTCCGCGGGTCAGCGCGACCAGGCCCTGCACCCGGGCCATCCGCGGCACGAGCGCCCACGGCTGGTCTCCCGGACCGACCGGTTCGAGCGCGGCCAGCCGGATCTCCATGGCGGCCGCCTCGGGGTCGCCGTCCCGGGCCAGCGCCTCCGCTCGGGCTAGCCGGGTGGCCGGTCGGCTGATCTGGGCCTGCTCGGCGAGCGCTGCGGCCAGCAGGTGAGCGGCCTCGGCGTACCGCCCGGCTGCCAGCGCGACCAGGCCGGCGTCATGGCAGGCCACCGCGCCCAGCGTGGGGGAGTCGAGACGCTCGGCCATTTCACGTTGCCGGGCGCTGGTGGCCCGCGCCTCGTCGTGGCGACCGAGCCGGGACAGCAGGTGGGCGCGGGCAGCCAGGCACGGCAGGGTCACGACCGGGATGCCGCGGGTAGCCGCAACGGCGCGGTCGGCCAGCCGCAGCGCGGTCGGCAGGTCGCCGGCGCAAGCCAGCGCGCAGGCGGCGTTGACCCAGATGCTGTAGGCGAGGTCGGGCCGGTCGGCCCGCTCGATCGCCGCCCCGGCCAGCTCGGCGACCGGCACGCACTCGTCGAAGCGTCCGAGCCGGATTAGGGCGAAGAGTCGGACGTGCTCGCGGTCGCCGTAGCTGACGTCGTCCGGCTCGGGTTCCAGCGCCTCGACCTGGGCAAGCAGCCCACTAACGGCACTGGCGTCCCCGGCGACCGCCTGGGTCCAGGCCAGCCCGAGCAGCATCTCGGCCCGCAGTGGTGCGGGAGCGTCGGGGGGCATCAGCTCCTGGGCGCGCTGGTAGGCGGCCAGCGACGCAGCCGGGTGGCAGATCACCCCGCGCAGCAGCCGGCCCCGCTGGCACCAGGCCGCCGCGCGGTCGGCGATCGACATGGCGTGGAGGGCGTCCTGCCACTCCCGCTCGAAGTCGTCGTGCCGGCCAAGCCAGGCGTACACCTCGGCGAGCTGGAGCCGGGGTTCCGGGTCTTCGGGCGCGCATCCGAGGGCCTCGGCCCAGAACGCCGCCGCCTCGGGTAGCGCACCGACCGAGCGGGCGTGCCGGGCGGCCCGTTGCCAGCGCGGACCGGCGAGGTCGGCGCGCCCGGCCCGCTGCAGGTGCCGCGCTACCTCGGCAGCGACGTGATCGTCGTCCGCCCCGGCGGCCGTCTCCACCGCTAGCGCCAACCGCTCGTAGCAGCGTTCGGCATCGAGCAGGTCGGCGCGGGCCGCCTCGGCGAGCAGCGCGTGCCGGAACCGCAGGTGGCCGCGCTCGCGACGGACCAGCCCGGAGTCCAGCACCTGGTGCTCGGCCTGCGCCCGATCGGCCAGCTCGAGGGCGGCGATCTCGCCCGCGGTCAGTCCCCGTCCGGCCGCGGCGATCGCCTCGGCGAGCTCGCGGCTGCCCCGGGGAAGCGTTCCCAAAGCGGCGCGCACTGCCGCTCTCAGGCTCGACGGCGGGGTGGTGCTGCCGGTGGCCAGCGCCCGGGCGCTTTCCACGGCCAGCAGCGGGTTGCCTTCGGCGGCGGCCACTGCCCGCCGTACGTCGTCCTCGGCCAGCGGGGCGACGCTGCACACCACCGCGGCCAGCTCGATGTCCGCCAGCGGCCCTAGCTGCACTTCGCTGACCTCGACGCCCCGGCCGGCCAGGTCCGTGACCAGCGCGTCGGTCTCGGCGCGCACCGGCCGGTCCCGGCGGGTCAGCACGAGCATCACCGGCAGCCCGGCCAACCGCCGCCCAATATGGGTGGTCAGCTGCAGGCTGGCCCGGTCGGCGCGGTGCACATCCTCGGTCACCAGCAGTACCGGGCGGCCGGCCGCGGCCCACTCGACCAGCCGGAGCGCCCCGTCGAAAATCCGTAACCGCTCCAGCTCGGGTGCTGCGACCGGCGCCGGGACCCCGGTCCGACCGAGTCCGGTGGCCAGATCCGGGGCCAGCCGACCCAGCTCCTGCGGCCAGCCGGCGTCCTGCGGCGGGGCCGGCACCGCGCGCACCAGCTGGCGGGCCAGCTCCTGCCACACCGCGAACGGCGCCTCGCCGCCCACGTCCACCCCGGCCCCGACAGCCACCCGGCCGCCGGCGTTGTCGGCCCGCCGGGCCAGCTCGGCGACCAGCCGGGTCTTGCCGATGCCACCCTCGCCGGTCACCACGACGACCCGGCCGTGGCCGTCCCTAGCGGCCGACCACGCCGCGGTCAGCGCCGCCAGCTCCCGGCTCCGACCGAACAGTGGCCGCGCCGCGCCGTCCGGGATTGCACCGGCCGCGGTCGTCGGCCCACGCAGCTGGGCCAGTACGGCCCGGGTAGCGGGCCCCGGTGCCACTCCCAACTCGGAGCGCAGCCGCTGGATGAATGCCCGGCCGGTGACCAGCGCCCCGGCTCGGTCGCCGGCGCCGGCCAGCCGGTGCAGCAGGACACAGTGCGCCGGCTCGTCGAGCGGGGTCAGTGCGCAGCGCAGCCGTGACCAGCGCACTGCCGCCGCAGCGTCACCGGTGGTCGCGGCGCGCTCGGCGAGCCGGTCCAGCAGCTCGGCGTGGCGCGTCTGGTGCTCCGCCCGCGCGGCCCGCGCCCAATCCTCGTCCAACTCGGCCAGCAGCTCGCCGCGGCACTGCTCGAGTGCCAGCCAATCCTCGCCTGCTGCAGCCAGCGCGGCGATGTCGGCGACGTCGACCCGCAGCGCCTCCGGGCACAACCCAACGGTGCTCCGCGAGGCCGCCAGCGCGTCCTCGCCCAAGGCGCGGCGCAGCGCCCATACCGCGGTCCGCAGGCTTGCCCGCGCCGCCGGCTGTGGCACGTCGGGCCAGAACCGGCCGGCCAGCGTGTCGCGGTTGTGCGGACCGGGGCGCAGCGCGAGAAAGGCCAGCAGCCGCCGCGCGGACCCCGGCACCGGCACCGGCTCACCATCCCGCTCGGCGGCGACGGCACCCAGCAGCCGCACCCGCAGCATGCGCTGACGATAGCTGCATTGACGCTGTCGTCGACACTGCTTTTGCGGCGGCGAGGACCACCCGTGGGTTGGTAGCTGAACGTTGCTGGCATCTGTGATGCAGAGCCTCCACGCCGCCACGGTGCGACGCAGCACCCGTGGTGGGGGAGGAGCCGGACCGCCCTCTCGCGTGCGGGCAGCGTTCAGATTGTTGATGACGCTGGGTTGACGGTGCCTGAACGGACCGCGGCGAGGCTGCTGGTGTCCGTAGTCCGCAGCTCATCGAGGGAGACCACCATGGCCATTGACCAGGATAAGCTCAACGAGTTTCTCGGCCGATTCGTCGGCGACCTGGGGGCCACCATGGCCGCCGGGAATATCGTCGTCGGGCACCGCCTCGGCCTGTATCAAGCCCTGGCCTCCGGGCCGGCCACTCCGGAGGGACTGGCCGCGCGTACCGGCACCGACCCCCGCTACGTCACCGAGTGGCTGCGCGGCCAAGCCGCCGGCGGCTACGTCACCTACCGGGCGGAGACCGGCAGTTATGGGCTTAGCGAGGAGCAGGCGTTCGCGCTGGCCGATCCGACCGGCGCGGTGTACGCGCCCGGTGCCTTCGTGCTGGCGCTGGGGGCGCTGCGCGCCGAGTCGCAGATTACCGAATCGTTCCGGACTGGGGCCGGTATGGGCTGGCACGAGCACCACGATGATGTGTTCGTAGGCTGCGAGCTGTTCTTCCGTCCCGGGTACCTAGCCAACCTGGTGCCGAGCTGGATCCCCGCGTTGAACGGGGTGCAGGCCAAGCTGCGGGCTGGC
>DASYLM010000131.1:0-5883 GCA_036009565.1 Pseudonocardia sp.
ACATGCATCCGCCACCCAATAGATTGATGAGGTCGTGTCGCGGCGGCCGAATATGACTTAGCGCAGTCAAAGTCCGCCTCGCTGAACGCGGACCGTCACAACTCGCCCTGAAGTACCTGACACAGACCGGCCGCAGGCCGCACAGACGTTGCAGGGTCTGTGCGAGCTGGAGGGAGTCTGTGCGAGCGGGGGCGCGCGCGTGCGCGGCGTGCGGCCGGGGGGCGGCGCTAGCGGAGTTGGGGGGCGGCGGTGTTGCGGAGTGCGGCGCCCAGCTGGGATGCCGTCGCCGGGTCGTGCCGCGCGGTGGTCGCGAGCATGGCAACGAGCTGGTCCACCAGCCAGCTCTCCAGCCGTTCGCGTGCCACCTTGCCCTCGCGCAGCCACGCCACGCTGGAACCCTCCACCACGGCGAACCAGCTGCGCAGGGTCAGCTCGAACATCGGCGCCGGCCGGAACACGTCATCGGCGTCGACCCCGTTGGCCTGGCCGACCCGCTCACTGACGATCCGCACCACGTGCTCGCGCACGCTGTCCACCAGCTCGTTGGTCTCCGGGGTGGCGATCACGGAGCCGGTGCGCAACAACGCCACATAGGCGCCGGCATAGGTCTGCGCGGAGCCGAGGAAGGCGCTGAGCGAGTACCGGACCTGGTCCAGCAGGCCGGCGTCCGGCGGCGGCGTGATCACCGCCAGCAGCTCGTCCACGACGGCGCGCAACGCGGCCACCCGCAGGTCATGGATGTTGGTGAAGTACCGGTAGAACAGCGCCCGGGACACGTCCGCGGCCCGCACCACGTCGTCCACCGTGACGAGGTCGGGCGGCTGGTTGGCGAACAGCTCGAGTGCGGTCTCGATCAGGTGCTCGCGACGCCGCTCCGGACTCATCCGGCGTGGCGAACGGCCGCGGGCGGCCGGGTAGGCGTAGTCGATCCGCCCCGGCACGTGATCAGAGGTCACAGGTCGAGCACCAACCGATCTCCCGCCGCCCGTGACACACAGATCGTCATCGTGGTGCTCCGCTCCTGCTGGGTGAGCACCCGGTCGCGGTGCTCGACCGCGCCCTCGAGGACCTTCGTCCGGCAGGTGCCACAGAAGCCCTGCCGACAGGAGTAAGCCACATCCGGCAGCCGCTCGCCGACCACCTCCAGCAGCGACCGGCCCGCCGGAACGTCCAGGATGCCACCGGAACGCGCCAGCTCAACGGTAAATGGCCGGCCGCCCAGCACCGGTGGCGCGGAGAACCGCTCCACATGCAATGCGGCCACCCGGCCCGGCGCACCAGCGGTGTTCATCGCGGCACGCACCGCCGTCAGCATCGGCACCGGACCGCACAGGTAGCCGGTGGTAGCGCCGCCCGGAGCGAACTCGAGCAGCTCGGCACCGGTCGCCGGGCCGCCGTGCTCGGTGTCCGCCCTGATCACCACCCGGGACGGGTCCAGCTGGGCGAGCTCGTCGAGGAACGGCATCGAGCCGCGGTCGCGGCCGGCGTAGACGAATTGCCAGTCGGCGCGGGTGGCCGCCACCGCCCGCAGCATCGGCAGGATCGGCGTGATCCCGATGCCGCCGGCGAGAAACAGGTACCGCGGCGCCTGGATCAGCGGGAACGCCGACCTGGGGCCGCGCACCGTCAGATCGGTGCCCGCGACGAGCTCGTGCATCTCGCGGGAGCCACCGCCACCGTCGGCGATCCGCCGCACCGCGATCCGGTAGCTGTCGCGGTCGGCGGGGTCGCCGCACAGCGAGTACTGGCGGACCTGACCGGAGGGCAGCACCACGTCCAGGTGGGCACCTGGACGCCACGCGGGCAGCGCCCCGGCGGCCTGCTCACCCCGCGGCCGCACCAGCCGCAGACTCACGACGTCGCTGGCCTCCGCGCGCACCTCTCGCACCACGACCCGCAGTTCACGGTTCACCGCGACGACCGAAGGGCGCCGGCCCAGCGTGCTGAACCGGCCGCTCATCCTGATCGCCGCACCGAACGTGCGGAAGAACCGGGTCGGCTCCGGGATCGGTTCCTCGCTGGCCGGCCGCCGGAGCGACTCCGGCCGCGGCGCGATCACCGGCACCGAACCGGCCCCCGCGACAGCGGCTGCGCCCTCGGCCGGCGCGGCGCCGTTCGAGGCGGGCTGGGGGTGCGGCGCCGGCGCGAAGAGTGGTTCCGTGCTCACCGCCCGGCTCGCTCGTCGGCGGCCATCGCGGCCGGTGAGGTGGCCAGGTAGGCGACCGCCTGGCTGGTCGAGCCGTACTGGCTGGGGTGGTAACCGGGCTTCAGGTACGGCACCACCAGCAAGAACAACTTCCACAGGCCGGGCAGGTCGTAGCGGCGGCGGGCCCGGATGGCGTCCCGCGGCCGGGGCCGGCGCCGACCGGTCGGGTCGTTGGCCATCAGGAACCGCACACCGAGGAACCACATCGCCGCCATCCCGGGGGCGACGATCAGCATCTGCCGTACCCGGCGCAGGTAGCGGCCGTCCAGGTGCTGGTAGAGGTCGAACGCGACCGCCCGGTGCTCGACCTCCTCGGCACCGTGCCAGCGCAGCAGGTCGAGCATGGTCGGGTCGACGTCGGCGGTGTCCAGCTTCGGCGAGTTGAGGATCAGGTCGCCGAGGAAGGCGGTGAAGTGTTCGATCGCGGCGACTCCGGCGGTCCGCTCGATCAGCCACTCGGTGCGCCGCCGGTCGGCGTTGCGGCCGGTGAACTCGCGGTCGCCGAGCGCCTTGCGGAACAGCCAGCGGACCTGTCCGACGTACGGGTCCGGGTTCAGCTGGTGCGCGGCGAAGTGATCCAGCACGCCCTGGTGCGACTCGGCGTGGATCGCCTCCTGACCGATGAACCCGCGCACGTCCTCGGCCAGCTGCTCGTCCTTGATCAACGGCAACGCCTCGGTGAACACGTCGACGAACCACCGCTCACCTTCGGGCAGCAGCAGGTGCAACACGTTGAGCAGGTGCGTGGTGAAAGGGTCGTCGGGCACCCAGTGCACCGGCAGCTGGGACCAGTCGAACCGGACATCTCTCGCACGCAGCGCCACCTGGTCCGGGTCGTCGACCACGCCGGCCGACTCGACCAGGGACAGCCGCACTGGCTCACTCACCGAAGTCTTCGCAGGCTCACTCACCGCAGTCACCTCATCCCCGCTACAGGTTGATCTCGCGCTTGGCCGCGACCCGCAGCACCGCCGGGGTCAGTCGGGACAGCACGAGCGCGACCTTGGCCTCCGGCGTCACCGGCGCCACCGCCGTGTTGCGCTCCACGGCGCGCACGATGTCCTTGGCGGTACGTTCCGGGGTGAAGTTCCGGCGGCCGTAGGCGGCGTAGGTGGCCTGCTGGCGGCGGCTCTGCTCGCTGTCGTCGGTGCCGACGAACCGGGTGGTGGCGGTGATGTTGGTGTGCACCAGACCGGGGCAGATCGCCACCACGCCGATGCCGTGCTCGGCCAGCTCACCGCGCAGGCACTCGCTCAGCATCAGCACGGCGGACTTGGTGGTGGCGTAGGCCGGCAGGCCGCGCGAGGGCAAATAGGCCGCCGCCGAGGCGATGTTGACGATGCGACCGCCCTCGCCCTGGGCCTTCATCGGCTCGCTGAACACCTGGCAGCCGTGGATCACACCCCACAGGTTGACGTCGATGACCTTCCGCCAGTCGTCCAGCGAGGTGTCCGCGAACGGCCCCGCCATGCCGATACCGGCGTTGTTCACCACCACGTCCGGCACCCCGTGGTCATTGACCACCTGGTCGGCGAACCGGCGCATCGCCTCGGCGTCGGCGACGTCCACCTGGTACGCGGTGGCCTCGACGCCGAGGCCGGCGGCCAGCGCGGCGGTGGACTTGGCGGAGACCTCGTTCAGGTCGGCGATCACCACGTCGGCGCCCCGCTCGGCGAAGGCCAGCGCGGTCGCCCTGCCGATGCCGCTGCCGGCCCCGGTGACGACCACCAGCGAACCCTGGTGCCGGCGCTTGCCGCCGGGCTGGCGGATCGCGGCGGCCCGGGTGCTCGCGCGCCGCAGACCGCGGGCGGCCGGGGCGCCCTCGACGTGGTCGACCAGCTCGGACACGCAGCGGGCCACCACATCCGGCCGGCTGCGCGGCAGCCAGTGCCCGCCCGGGATCCGGCGCACCCTGGCCTCGTTCGTCCAGTCGCCGATGTCGGTCTGCAGCGGGCCGGTGACGAACGCGTCGAGCGTCGGCGAGAGCACCTGCACCGGGACGCTGGTCGCCCTCGGGTGCGGCCGCAGCAGCCGGGGCAGCATGTTCTCCCGGTAGAGCGCCAGGCCGCGCAGCCCGTCGGCCAGGGCGGGCGGCCGGTGTCCCTTGTCCGCCGAGCTCAACAGGGCCATCAGCCGGGCGAGTATGCCGCTGCGCCAGGCCAGCTCGGGGATCACCGGGAGCTGGAAGAAACCGATGTAGCCGGAGGCCGCGAACTGGGTGAGCAGCTCGCGCACCCGGCGCGGGGTGGGCCGGCGCAGCCGGGCGCGGGACCAGGCGCCGACGTGGTCGAGGTCGGGGCCGGAGATCGAGGTGTACGAGGCGACCCGGCCGTCCAACCGGGTGCCCGACCGCTCACCGGTGATCGCGTGCCAGCCCTGGATGGAGCCCCAGTCGTGGCCCAGCAGATGCACCGGGCGGTCCGGGCTGACCGCGTCCGCCACGGTGGCCAGGTCGTCGGCGAGCTGGTCGAGCTGGTAGCCGGCCCTGCTGCGCGGCGCCCCGGACTCACCGGCGCCGCGCACGTCGTAGCTGACCACGTGGTACCGGGCGGACAGCTCGTCGGCCACCGCATCCCACACCGAGTGGTCGTCCGGGTAGCCGTGCACCGCCAGCACCGTGGGGGCGGACCGGGCACCCCGCTCGTGGACGACCAGCTGCACACCGTCGCTCGTGGTGACCCGCCGCGTGCTGGGCCCAACGTTGGCTGCATCCGTCGTGGCGTCGTTGCCCGAGTTGCCCGAGTTGCCGGAGTTGCCCGAGCCTCGCACGTCGGCGTTGTGAGACATGTTGTCATCATAGACAGGTCGTCAACAGTCCGTCGATCACCGGATCAGGTCCGGCCCCCGCCCTCAACGGAGTAACGCCCAGGTGTAGCCGGCGGAAGCGGCCAGCGGCACGATCCAGCGGACCTGGTTGCCCGCGCTCCAGCGGCTCAGGTAGTCGGTCCACGGCGTCACAGAGCCGGCCGCGGTCGGGTCCAGCACCGCCAGTGCGTCGTTCATCGGCACGTGGAAGACCATGGTCATCACGATCGAACCGAGCAGGTAGAGCACCGAGCCGGCCAGCAACGGGATCGCGTAGGACTGCCCCCAGCCGCGCACCGCGAACACCCCCAGCACGACGCTCACCAGCGCGGTGCCGAACATCGCCAGCATCAGCGGCGCCCGCACCGCCGTGATGTTGATCGACTGCATTGCCGCCATGCCCTGCGCCGCCGGCATCCGCGCCAGGGCCGGCATCACGAACCCGGAGAAGGCGTAGAACACGCCGGCCACCAGGGCGGAGCCCAGCATGCCCAGCGCCGTCAGTGTCACCAGAAGCGAGCTCATCGTGCGCACCCCTCGTTGCGTGTCAGCCATGCTGAGAATGGAACCGCCCTTCAGCGAGACGGTCCATCGCTTAAGAGCGCACAACGATGCGCGATCGTCTATGGAGGATCGGTCGACGACCCTCTAGCCTGAGAACGGTGGACTCGATCGCCGGTCTGCTCGACGGCCCGCGAGCGCGGGAGGCCTTCCTGCTGCGCTCGCTGCTGGACCCGCCGTTCTCGATGCGCATCCAGGACGAGGCGCCGCTGACCCTGGTGGCGATGGTGCGCGGCTCGGCGTGGGTACTGCCCGACGTGGGCGAGCGGTTGTCGCTGCACACCGGCGACGTGGCCATCCTGCGCGGACCG
>DASYLM010000132.1:0-15865 GCA_036009565.1 Pseudonocardia sp.
CGGGTCCGGGTCGGCCGCGCGCGGTCGGGCGGCCGGGCGGTCGACGGGGCGGCGTTCCACTGTCATCTCAGGCCCCGAACACGATCAGATGGGCGAGCCCGGCGGCGATACCGAGCACCGCGCCGTGCAGGATCAGCAACCACTCATCGGCCTTGATGGCGGACCGGAGCATGTCGGCGAAGTCGTTAGGATTCATGGTGCGGGTTTTCTCCGCGACAAGGTTGCGGATCCGCGCGCTCTGGGTCCGGTTGAATCCCGCGTCCAACAGGGAGGCGCTCGCCAGATCGGTTGCCTCGGCTACCGCGAAACGTGACATGGTGTCGTAGTTCCGACTGCCGATCGCGGCGCGCATCGGTACCCTGGCCACCCCGACGGCACGATCCACCGCCGGCCGGAGCAGATTCTCGATCAGCTTTCGGGTGCGGTCGCCGCGGGGGCCGTTGAACAACTCGTAGCCGATGTTCGTCAGCGAGACGATTCGTTCGGAGATGATTCTCGCCCACACGTCCGCGACCTGGCGCTGGCGCCGGATGAACAGGCCCTGCAGCGCGATCGGGCCGATTTTGACCGGTTTCACCGGTTCGAAGATGACGGCGATCGCCAGCCAGTTCGTGACCCAGCCGATGATCGCGCCACAGATCGGGACAAGCCACCAGGCCGGGAAGGTGAGGGTGAGGAACAGCAGTGGGATGCCGAGGATGAAACCGAACACGAACCCCATGTGGACGATCAGGCGCAGTTCCCGCTTGCCCATCTCCTGGAAGATCATGTTGGCCAGGGTCGGATCCTCCTCCATGTACCCGATGACCATCAGTTTGATGTCGAGCAGTTGATCGATGTTGAGGCCGATCTCCTTCGTCAGCTCGTGCACGATGCCGGGCAGCTCGCTGTCCACCCGGGCATGGATCGCCTGCCGGAAACTTGGCGGGACGTTCGACCAGAGCAGCGGGTAATGCTGCTTCATGAGCCGGTCGATGATGTGGTCGATCTCGTGGCGAGAGGTGCTGAGAATGTGTTCGGCAATCGCGTTCGGGTCGAGCTGTTGGTAGAACTCGGTCGGCGTCCCGAGCTTGGTCAGGCCCTTGTCGACGGCAATGCTGCCCATTTTGGCGGCACGCGACGGGATGATTCCCTGCCAGCCGAATTTTCCGCTGGTCAGTCCGAGCGGGACCTCCAGCACCTTGCGGGGCAGGAACTGGGCCAGCGTCTTCAGTCCAGGGATCCGGATGCCTATGAATTTGATCGGGTAGAACAGCATGAGGATGCCGGTCCAGTTGGTGATCCAGTCGATGACACCGGTGAACAACGGCATCGAGAGATGCTTGATGAATCCCTCGGCGTGCACGAGCGGGAAAATTGTTGAAAGGTCCACTGATCCCCCGCTCTCGTCCCGCGTCGACGCTGCTGGGGCGTCAAAGGGAGCAGAGTCGGCAAGCCCGGGAACGATTTGCCCAGACTCTAGCTGTGTGGCTGATCACAAGCAACGACCGATGGCTCCGGATGCACTATAGCCAGGGGACCGAACGGGCCAGCGAGCGGATGATCATTTCCGCCCCTCGGCCGGCGGTGTGGCGGCGTCCGGCGCGGCAGGGCCGGGGCCGGCGGTGTCGGGGTTCGTGGGGTCGGGGGTCGTCGGGCCGGGAGTCGTGGCGCCGATCCGCCGGGCCCGCCGCAGGTGCCACAGCAGCGTGGGCAGCCCGACCGCCACCAGGATGATGCCGTCGACCAGGCTGTCGGCGCCGTCCCGGCGGCGGTCCTCGAGCGCCCGCTGCCGGGCCTGCGCCCGCTCGCTGTCAGTCGCCACGACCGTGCCCTGGGCGTCGCGGTGCAACGAGGACTCGTAGGAGTACGACTGCACGCCCAGCTCGGGGAAAGCCAGGTCCTTGGCGCCGAACAGGGCCGTCGTCGTGCCGGCGATGAGGAAGCCGAAACCGACGAACGCGGCCAGGTAGAAGTACAACAGCGCGACCCAGGGGCGCCGCGCGGCCGGCGGCTCGGTTGAGGATCTTGTCTCCATGGCGGAGACGGTAGCGCCCGCCGGGCGGGCGCCACCTCCGTACAACTACCGAGATCCCCGGACCCTCCTAGGCGAGCTCGACCAGGGTGGCGTTGGCCGTGCCGCCGCCCTCGCACATGGTCTGCAGGCCGTACCGGATCCCGTTGGCCCGCATGTGGTGCACCATCCGGGTCATCAGGATCGCGCCGGAGGCGCCCAGCGGGTGACCGACCGCGATCGCCCCACCCACCGGGTTGAGCCGCTCGTGGTCCGCGCCCAGCTCGATCGCCCAGGCCATCGGCACCGGTGCGAACGCCTCGTTCACCTCGTAGACGCCGATGTCACCGATGCCGACCCCGGTGCGGGCGAGCAGCTTCTCGGTGGCCGGGATCGGCCCGGTCAGCATCATGATCGGGTCGGCCCCGCTGACCGCGCCGGCGCGGTACCTGGCGATGGGGGTGAGGCCGAGCTCGTGGGCCTTCTCCGGGGTGGTGACGAGCAGCGCCGCCGCCCCGTCGGAGATCTGCGAGGCGTTGCCGGCGTGGATGACGCCGTCGGCGTTGAAGGACGGCTTGAGCTTGGCCAGGGTCTCCGGGGTGGTGCCCCGGCGAAGCCCCTCGTCGGTGTCGAACACCCGGCCGTCCGCCAGCGCCACCGGGACGATCTGGTCGGTGAACACACCGGCGTCGATGGCCGCCGCCGCCCGGGCGTGCGAGCGAGAGCTGTACGAGTCCAGGTCGTTGCGGGACAGGCCCCACTTCTGCGAGATCAGCTCGGCGCCGGTGCCCTGGTTGAACTCGAAGTGGTCGTAGCGTTCCTGCACCTTGGGTCCGTACGGCTGGCCGATGGTCCGGGCGGCGCCCAGCGGGACCCGGCTCATCGACTCCACGCCGCCGGCCACCACGACGTCGTACTGGCCGGCGATGACACCGTGCGCGGCCTGCTCCAGCGCTGCCTGGCTCGACCCGCAGGCCCGGTTCACGGTGATCCCGGGCACCGTCTCCGGAAAGCCGGCGGCGAGTGCGGCGTACCGGCCGATGTTGCTGGACTGGTCCCCGATCTGGCTGACGCAGCCCCACACGACGTCGTCGATGACGGCCGGGTCGATCCCGGTGCGCTCGACCAGTGCGGTCAGCACCAGCGCGGACAGATCCTGCGGGTGTATCCCGGCCAGTGAACCGTTGCGCTTGCCGATCGGGGTGCGTACGGCCTCGACGATGACGGCCTCGGGCATGACGGTTCCTCTCTCAGTGCGATCGATGGTCTCAGTGCGATCGGCGGCTCGGGTGCCTCGGTGGAGCTGGCTACGGTTGGTTCTCCGGCGGGGTCTCGAGCGGCGGGTCGGTGAACACCGGGTCGCGCTTCTCCAGCCGGGCCCGCACCGCCTCACGCTGGTTCGGGCTGGTGGCGATCCGGGTCATGGCCGCCCGCTCGGCCGCCAGGCCGTCACCGAACGGCACCTGCCAGGCGCTGGCCACCAGTGACTTCGCGGTGCGCACCGCTTCCGGGTTGTGCCCGGCGATCTGCCTGGCGAGCTCCAGCGCTGCGGCCCGGGGGTCGTCGGCGGTGCGGGTGGCCAGGCCGATCCGGGCGGCCTCCGCACCGGTGACCACCCGACCGGTCAGCGTCAGCTCCATGGCCACGTCCAGGCCGAGCAGGCGGGGCAGGATCTGGGTGCCGGCCATGTCCGGGATGAGCCCCCAGCGCACCTCGGCGACGCTCAGCGAGGCATCCGGCGCGACGATCCGGATGTCGGCGCTGAGCGCCAGCTGCAACCCACCGCCGAACGCCGGGCCGGACACGGCCGCGATCACCGGCGCGGCCACGCCGGCCCAGACCCGGGCCGCGCGCTGGCCACGGCTCAGCTCCCGCAGCTCGTCGTCCGGGTCGAGCTGGTCGACCCGCTCGACATCGCGGTCGCGCCAGTCGGTCCGGTCCGTCATCGCGGAGAAGACCGAGAAGTCCAGCCCGGCACAGAACGCGCGGCCCTCGCCGGAGAGCACCACGGCGCGAACCTCGGGCCGGCGGCGGATGGCGAGGCCCACCTCCACGAGGTCGCCGAACATGGCCGCGTTGAGCGCGTTGAGCTTCTCCGGTCGGTTCAGCCGGACGTCCGCCACCCCGTCGGTGATCTCGGCACGCACCGTGCCACCGGTTCCGGTGATGGTGTCGGACAGGGTGCTCGTCATCGGTTCTGCTCCCGGAACTGCCCGTTGGGGGTGCTGGCCTGGGCCGGGGCGAAGACACCGCGCCGGTGCAGCTCGTCGATGACCGTCTCGGCCATCCGGGCGGTCCGCCGGGTCACCACCGCGCGGGCGCGCTCGGGGTCACCCTGCTCGATCGCGTCGAGCTCGTCGACGTACATCGGCAGCATGTAGTCCCGCCGCCCCGCGCAGGCCAGCCAGAACGCGGTCGGCATGAAGCCCTGGAAGGTGCCGATCGCGGCCCGCAGCCGGGGCCCGGCGACCGCCTGGTTGATCGCGCGCCGGAACTCCCAGACCTGGTTCTCGAATGTCTCCGGGTCGTCCAGGTCGGCCATCCCGACCACCAGCTCGCGCAGCCGGCCGAGCAGCCCGGGTGGCCGGCGGACGGCGGCCCGGCCGGACGCGATCGAGCTGAGCATGCCGTAGATCTCGTAGTGCTCCTGGACGACCTCGGCGTCGAACCGCTCCAGGAACACCCCCCGGTGATAGGGGATCGCGACGATGCCGTCGCGTTCCAGCTGGTTGACCGCCTCCTGCACCGGGACCCGGCTCATCCCGAGCTTGCCGGCGATCTCGGTGCGGTCGATCCGGTCGCCAGGGCGCAGGCTGCCGTCCAGCAGCCCGGACACGATGTGCGCGACCGCGACATCCTTGTCCTTCACGCCGTAGCGCTTCGGCATAGATTCCTCCGCCTCGACCCGGCGGACACCGCCGGGCCAACTTTGAATTCAAGTCGGCCTCCCATGCTGCCACAGTCGATGGCCGCGACCGCGAGGGTGAGCGGCATCTCACGCGGCCGGGGCCGCGCGGGCGACGTGCCGGGGAGTCGGCCGGGGCGTCAGGTGCCGGAGAGCTCGCGGCCCGGGGCATGATCGGCGCCCAGTGCTCGCGCAGTGGCCGCCTCAGCTAGCCGGTTGGTACAGGTAGCGGGGGTTGGCGACGGTCAGTTTGGCGGTGGTGAGCGCGCGGACGGTGTCCAGCACGTCGTCCCAGCGCGCGTCCAGCGAGCCGTCCCGGATCGCCGCGACCAGCGCCCGGTCGTCGGCGCAGCGTAGCCCGGCCAGCCGCTCGGCGTGCGCGGCCGCCTGCGTCGCGCCGACCCGCAGCTCGCGGCGGGCGATGGCCAGCGCGTTCGCGGCCACCCTGGCGTGGAACCGCAGCCGGGGGTCCGCGTCGCCGCTCACCACCTCGGCGGTGAGGAACCCGGCGGCGGCGGCCAGCAGCTCGTCCACGCTGGGCCGGTCGTGCGGCCCGGTGCTGGCCGGCGGCGTCACGTCCAGCGGGTCGGACACCCGGACCGGCGTGGTGAGCCCGAGCGCGAGCAGCGCGTCGTGCTCCGACTCGCAGATCCGCCGCCCGAGCACGGCCATCTCCACCGACGGTTCGGTGCCCCCCAGGTGCCGCTCCGCCTGCTGGCGGCAGATCACCGCCCAGTGCGCCGTGCCGTACACCTCCCACCAGCGCAGCTCGTCCGCGCTCGGCCGCCACCCGGCGACCTCGGCGTAGCCGTCCAGCAGCTCGTCCCGGCCGCCGAAACCGCCGACCGGGGCCGCCGCGCCGAACCGCCATGCCTTGACGCACAGCCAGCCCAGGTCCTCCAGCGGGTCGCCGCGGTGCGCCAGTTCCCAGTCCAGCACCGCGCTCAGCCCGTCCGCACCGAGCATCAGGTTGCCCATGCGGAAGTCGCCGTGCACCAGCCCCTCCCGACGGGGCGCCGGGCGGTGCCGGGCCAACCAGCGGAACACGACCTCCAGGGCCGGCCTCGGTTCGTCGAAGGCGTCGTGCGCCTCGCGCAGCCGGGCGAGCGGGTCGCCGCCGTCGAGCTCGGGCAGCTCGGTGAGCGGGATGGCGTGGATCCGGGCCAGCACCCGCCCCAGTTCGGCCGCCAGCCCGGTGCGGGCCCGTTCCCACTGCGCCTCGCGCAGCAGCCGGCGCGGGATGGTCTCGCCGTCGACGTGGTCCATCAGCAGGTACGGGCTGCCCACGCCGTCCGAGCCGTCACCGCCGCCGCGCAGCGCGGGCACCGGTACGCCGGCGTTGGCCGCGGCGGCGAGCAGGGCACCTTCCAGCGTCATGCTCCGGTCGCGCGGCGCGGTGGGCGGGTCCCGGCGCAGCACCAGGCGCTGCTGCCGCTGCGCCGTCTCGGCGCGCAGCGACCAGATCTCCCGGCTGGCGCCGCCGGCGAGCTGGTGCAGGTCGGTGACCTTGACCGGCTCGCCCCACCGCTCGGTGAGCACGGTGGTGAGCGCGGTGCCGAGATCCGGGGCCAGCTGATCGGTCACGTCGCTCCCGTTCTCAATCGGCGGTCAAGTCTCGGCGCCGATCGTAGCCAACCCGCCGGCCGCGCCCGGTGATCGAGCTGGGTCGACTCGAGCGCAATAGAGTGCGGGAGCCGCCCAGGAGAGGAATACCGATGAGCCAGGTCGGGGTCATGCTGCCGTTCGACGGTCTGCCGCTGCACCAGCACCGGGAGGCGGTGGAACGGCTGGCGGACGCGGGCATCGGCGAGGTGTCCACCGGCGAGGCCAACGGCCTGGACGGACTCACCCCGCTGGTACTGGCCTCGGCGTGGCGGCCCGAGCTGATCCTGTCCGCGCTGGTCGTCTCGGCGTTCACCCGGGGACCGTCGATCCTGGCCAGCACCGCCGCCGCGCTGGCCGAGGCGGCGCCCGGTCGGGCCCGCTTCGGCATCGGCGCCGGCTCCGACCGGATCGTGCGGGACTGGAACGGGATCCCGTTCACCAAGCCGTACTCGCGGGTGGCGCACACGCTGCGGGTGCTGCGGGTCGCGCTGGCCGGGGAGCGGGCCTCGGCGGCCGGCGAGTCGGCGGCCGCACTGGGTATCAAGGACTTCAAGCTGGGCCGTCCGCCCGCCGTGCCGCCGAAGCTCGTGGTGGCCGCGCTCGGCCCCCGGATGCAGCGCCTGGCAGCCGCCGAGGCGGACGCGGTGGCGCTGAACTTCCTGTCCGCGACCGACGTGGCCACCGTGCGGGCCGCCGCCGACGGGGTCGAGCGGTCGCTGCCGGATCCGCTGTCGGTGCAGGCCAGGGTGTTCGTGGTGCCCGGCGAGGGGGACGCCGCCGAGCTGTCCGCGCGGCGGATGATCGCCGCCTACCTCACGGTGCCGGTGTACGCCGAGTTCCAGCGCTGGCTCGGCCGGGGTGATCAGCTCGTCGACATGCAGGCCGCCTGGGACGCCGGCGACCGGGCCAAGGCGGTGGAGCTGATCCCGGACGAGGTGGTGCACGACCTGTTCCTGATCGGCTCGGCCGGCGACAGCGCGAAGCGGGTGCGCGCGTACCTGGACGCCGGCGTGGAGATCGCCACACTGGCCCTGATGCCGCCCTACGGCGTCGCGTTCACCCCGTCCGACCAGGTCGACTTCCTCAGCGAGCTGGTCGCCAAGGTCTGACCGGTGAGTGGCGAGTGGGGTTATGACCCGACTCGGCACGCACGGAGTCTCACCAGGTCTGATCGGGTGGGGTGGCAGGTGGCTCGCCGCCGGCTACCGCGAACGTGTGCAGCGCCCGGACCAGGTCGGCACGCTGACCCGAGGGGATCGCGGCCACGATGCCGGCGATCTCGGCCCGGCGCCGGGCGGTCGCGTGCGCCACCGTGCGTTGGCCGGCCTCGGTCAGCGCGAGTCGGACGGAGCGGCGGTCGGCCTCGCTCTCCCGGCGGGTCACCATGTCGATCGCGGTGAGCCGGTCCGCCATCCGCATCGCCGTGGACGGGTTGACCGCGAGGTGCTCGGCCAGCCGGGACAGACTCATCGCCCCCCGCGAGTCCAGCACCACGAGCATCCGGAACTGCGGCAGCGTCAGGGTGTCCTCGACCGAGGCCAGCGAGCGGGCGGACACCGCGACCAGCAGCCGCGACGCCGTCAGCACGGCGGTCACCACCTGGTCGACATCGGTCGGCTCGAGCTCGGACGGCGGCCGAGGGCGCCCTTCGGGCTGTGACGGGTTCAGCATTTTATTGCACACTGCAAAGTATCTTGCATACTGCAAAGAGTATCGCTGTGCCACCGCGTCGAACCAGCCGAGGAGCCGTTGTGCCCTTCCGAACCACCCCCGCGCCGCTCGTCGGAGCCACAGCCGCCGCCGGCCGCCGGCCACTGTGGCTGCGACCGCTGGAGCTGACCCGGACCGGGCCGGCCGGGTTGCTCCCGCTGGCGCTGCTGGTCGGCGTCGGAGTCGGTGGTGGCGCGATCGCGTTCCGCTGGTTGATCGGGGTATGTACCCGGGCGCTGTCCGGGCAGCTCGACTACTCCGAGGCGGGGCATGCGCCGAACCCACACGTGCCGTGGCTCGGGCCGTGGTTCGTGGTGTTGGCACCAGTGGTCGCCGGGCTGATCTACGGACCGCTGGTACAGCGGTACGCGAAGGAGGCCAGAGGTCACGGGGTGCCCGAGGTGATGCTCGCGGTGGCCCTGCGGGGTGGCCGGATCAGCTGGCGGGTGGCGGCGGTGAAGTCGGTGGCCTCGGCGCTGTGCATCGGCGGCGGTGGGTCGGTCGGCCGGGAAGGCCCGATCGTGCAGATCGGCTCCGCACTGGGCTCGGCACTGGGCACCCTGGTCCGACTGCCCGAGGACCGGCTGCGCATGCTGGTGGCGTGCGGCGCGGCGGGCGGCATCGCGGCGACCTTCAATGCCCCGCTGGCCGGGGTGTTCTTCGCCATGGAGCTGATCCTGCGCGACTTCACCGCCGAGGCGTTCGGCATGGTGGTGCTGTCCTCGGTGACCGCGACTGTGGTCGGCCGGGCCGCGTTCGGTGACGCGCCGTTCCTGCGGTTGCCCGCATTCGCTGTGCAGCACGGCTCGCAGTACCTGCTGTTCGCCCTGCTCGGCGTGCTGGCCGGGGCGGTCGGGGTGGCGTTCACCCGGGTGCTGTACCTGGTCGAGGACGCCTGCGACTGGGCGTGGCGCGGCCCGGAGTGGCTGCGCCCGGCGGTCGGCGGGGTGCTGCTCGGTGGTCTGCTTCTGGTGCTGCCGCAGATGTACGGCGTCGGGTACCCGGTGCTGGAGCGTGCGGTGGGCGGCGGTTACCTGGTCGGCATGTTGCTGGTGCTACTGGTCGGGAAGATCATGGCCACCTCGCTGACCATCGGCATCGGCGGCTCCGGTGGGGTGTTCGCGCCGAGCCTGTTCCTGGGTGCGGTGTTCGGGGTGGCCTACGGCGACGTGGTGGCTCGGCTGGCGCCCGGGCAGGTCGGCGTGGTCGGCGCCTACGGGCTGATCGGCATGGGCGCGGTGTTCGCCGGTGCGGCGCGGGCCCCGATCACCGCTGTGATCATCATCTTCGAGCTGACCGGCGAGTACTCGCTCATCCTGCCGCTGATGGCGGCGATCGTGCTGGCCACGCTGACCGGCCGGGCGTTGAGCAGGGACACCATCTACACGCTCAAGCTGCGCCGCCGCGGTATCGACCTGGAGCACGGGCAGGAGCGCAGTGCGCTGGCTGACCTACCAGGCGGTGCTGACGCCGCTGCGCGTCTCGGGAGAGACTAGGGCGTGACCTGCGTCCGGTCGCCCGGGATCGCCATCCGCTCCGCCACCTTGGTGCGGTTGGGCATCAGCAGCAGGGCGAGCATGGCGATGACACAACAGATCACGATGTACCAGCTGATGCCGGTGCTGGACCCGGTCTCCTCGAGGATCCAGGCCGCGATCAGGGGGGCCGGGCCGCCGGCGATCACCGAGGCGAGCTGGTAGCCGAGCCCCGCGCCGCTGTACCGGACGTTGGTGCCGAACGTCTCCGCGATCAGCGCGGCCTGCGGCCCGTACTGCATGTCGTGGAAGATCAGCGACACCACGATGGCCACCAGCACCAGGCCGCCCATCTTGGTGTTCAGCAGTGCGAAGTAGGGGAATGCGAACAGCCCGGTGCACACGATGCCGATGCCGTACATCAGGCGCCGGCCGATGAGATCGGACAGGTAGCCGAACACCGGGATGCTGACCAGCCCGACCGCCGCGGCGACCATCGTGTAGTTGAGCACCTCGCCGCGGGAGAGCTTGAGCTGCTGGGTGCAGTAGCTCAGCACGAAGGTGATGAAGATGTAGAACGGCGCCTGCTCGGAGAGCCGCACGAACGCCGCGACCAGGATGTCGCGCCACTGCTGCCGGATGACGTCCCAGACCGGCTGCTTGACCACGGTCCCGGCGGCCTTGGCCCGCGCGAACTCCGGGCTCTCCAGCACCCGCAGCCGGACGTACAGCCCGACCCCGATCAGGATCGCGGAGAGCAGGAACGGCACCCGCCATCCCCAGGTCAGGAAGGCCGGGCCGGTCCACGCGCTCATCAGCCCGACGATGCCGGTGGACAGCAGCAGGCCGAACGGCACGCCGAGCTGCGGCCAGCTGGTGAAGAAGCCGCGCCGGTTGCCGTGGCCCCACTCCATGGCCATCAGCACCGAGCCGCCCCACTCGCCACCCACCCCGAGACCCTGGCCGATCCGCATCACCACCAGCAGGATCGGCGCCAGCACCCCGATCGAGGCGTAGCTGGGCACCAGCCCGATCAGGAAGGTGCTGATCCCCATCAGCAGCAAGGTCGCGATGAGGGTGGTCTTGCGGCCGATCCGGTCGCCGTAGTGCCCGAAGATCGCCGCCCCGATCGGCCGGGCGGCGAACCCGACGAACAGGGTGGTGAACGCGGCGAGCACGCCGACGAACTCGGACTGGCCGGGGAAGAACAGCTTCGGGAAGACCAACGCGGCGGCCGTGCCGTAGAGGA
The DNA here is from genome assembly GCA_036009565.1 of Pseudonocardia sp. Classification (GTDB taxonomy): domain Bacteria; phylum Actinomycetota; class Actinomycetes; order Mycobacteriales; family Pseudonocardiaceae; genus Pseudonocardia. The sequence goes on from DASYLM010000132.1 coordinate 10,938, forward strand.
AGAAGTCGTACCACTCGATGGTGGTGCCGATGGTGCTGGCGAACACCGCCCGCCGGCGGGCGGTCCGGTTGTCGGTCGCGGGTGATGTGGTCACGCTGCACCTCCGAGCGGTCGCGGCCGCGCCCAGAGACGGTGAGCCAGGTGAGGCCCCGCCACAATGCGGCCCGATCGCCGAATCCTGCCTCTTGTCACCCGATCGTGCATTGGGCCGACTGAGTGAAAAGATCGCCGCGCCGCCGAACCGGGCCTCGGGCCGGCCCGCCGCGGGGCGCTCCGAGGGCGCCGCTCCCACCGATCATGGGCCGCGCCGTCGACCCGGTTCGCCGGCTGCGCAATGATGGCCGGGATGACCGAGATGACCGAGCAGAGCGGCGGCCGGCTGGGCCGCCGACCAGTGGTTGGCGTGCTGCACCCCGGGGCGATGGGCGCGGCGCTCGGCTCGGCGCTGAAGGCCAGGGCCGGCGTGGTGATCTGGGCCGACGGTGGCCGGTCGCACGCCACCGCGAAGCGCGCCGAGCTGGCCGACCTGATCGCGGTGCCGGACGTGGCGGCGCTGGCCCGGCGCTGTGATCTGATCATCTCGATCTGCCCGCCGCACGCCGCGCTGGGTGTCGCCGAGGAGGTCGCCGCCGCGCTGGCCGACCGTGACCCGGGCGACTGGCCGCTCTACGTCGAGGCCAACGCGGTGGCCCCCGCCACCGTGCGCCGGGTCGCCGCGCTGCTCGGCGCCGAGCGCGTGGTGGACGGTGCGGTGATCGGGCCGCCGGCCTGGGAACGCGGGCACAGCGTGCTGTGGCTGGCCGGTGCGTCCGCCGCCGAGGTGGCCGGGCTGTTCGCGGACTCGCCGTTCGACGCCCGGGTACTCGCCGGCGAGCTCGGCGCGGCGAGCGCACTGAAGGCCTGCTTCGCGCTGCAGAGCAAGGCACTGCCGGCGATCTGGCTGGAGATCGCCGAGGCCGCCGAGAAGGCGGGCGTCTCCGAGGCGCTGCACGGCGAGCTGACCCGCGGCGGCGTCGACCTGCCCGAGCAGCTGGCCAAGCTGTCCTCGCGGGCGAGCACCAAGGCGTGGCGCTGGGCCGGCGAGATGGACGAGGCGGCCGACACGATGGCCGAGCTGGGGCTGCCGGACGGCTTCTCCCGGGCCGCCGCCGAGATCTACCGCCGCTGGTCCGGCGACACCAGCTGACTCGGGCACCGCTCGGCCGGGGTTCAGCTCGGCTCGAGCTGGACCCGAGCCGAGCTGGACCCTAGCTCAGATGAGCTTGCGGATGATCTTCTTGGCCCGCTCGGTGTAGGGCGGGTACATCAGTCGCAGGTCGGGCCGGGCCGGCTTGCTCAGCACGGCCTTGCGGTGGCTGAACGTCTGGAAGCCCCACTCGCCGTGGTAGGCGCCCATGCCGCTGTTGCCGACGCCACCGAAGGGCAGCTGCGGCACCAGGCAGTGCATGGACAGGTGGTTGATCACCGCGCCGCCCGAGCTGACCTCGTCGACCAGCCGTTCCTTGGAGTCTGCCGAGGAGGTGAACAGGTACGCGGCCAACGGCTTCGGCCGGGCGTTGATGAACGTGATCGCCTCGGTGAGCGATCCCACCGTGAGCACCGGCAGGATCGGCCCGAAGATCTCGTCGGTCATCACCGGCGACGCCGGGTCCGGGTCGATGAGCAGCGTGGGGTCCACGGTCAGCGTGGCGCGGTCGCTGCCCCCGCCCATCGCCACCCTGCCGCTCGGGTCGGCCAGGAGCGCGGCGAGGCGGTCGAACTGGCGCTCGTTGACCACCCGCAGGCCACCGTGCTCGCCGACCCGGAACTTGTGCACCGTGGCGGTGATCAGGTCGACCAGCTCGTCCCGGACCGGCTCCTCGACCAGCACGTAGTCCGGCGCGATGCAGGTCTGGCCGGAGTTGAGCAGCTTGGTCCAGGCGATCCGCCGGGCGGCAACCTCCAGGTCCGCGTCCCTGGTGACGATCACCGGGCTCTTGCCGCCCAGCTCCAGGGTGACCGGGGTGAGGTGGCGGGCGGCGCTCTCCATGACCCGCTTGCCGATCTCCGTGCCGCCGGTGAAGAACGCGTGGTCCAGGCCCTGGGCGAGCAGCAGCTGGGTGGTCGCCGCCTCGCCCTCGAGGACCGCGAACGCGTCCGGGTCGAGGTACTGGGGGATCAGCCGGGCCAGCAGGGCCGAGGTCGCGGGCGCGTGCTCGGACGGCTTGAGCACCACGCAGTTGCCGGCCGCGATCGCCCCGATCACCGGGCCGAGGGTGAGGTAGACCGGGTAGTTCCAGGCGCCGATCACCAGCGCGACGCCCAGCGGCTCGTACTGGTAGAACGCCTTGCCCGGGCGCATCGACAGCGGCAGCCCGGTGCGCCGGCGGCGCATCCAGCGGCGCAGGTGCTTGCGCGCGAAGGTGGCCTCGGCGCGGGTGCTCGCGATGTCGCCCAGCCAGGCGTCGTGCGCCGGCCGGCCGAGGTCGGTGGCCAGCGCCTCGGCGATCTCGGGCTCGGACTCGTCGAGCATCTTCTCCATGGCGGCCAGCTGGTCCAGCCGCCACTGCAGCTCCCGGGTGCGGCGGCCGGCGAAGGTGGCGCGCAGCGTGGCCACCGCGGCCAGGACCTGCTCCTCGGTCGCCTCGGCGACGTGGGCGGTGGCCGGCGGCGCCTGCGTCGACGGTTGTGGACGGTCCGCGACGGTGCTCATGCCTCGGCTCCCTGTTCGGTATCGGATTGGCTGGAATCTGGTGATGTGTAGTGCCTGTTGACCGAGCTTGGCCTGTTCCGACGGTAGGTCGGTATGACGGCCGCCACAACGACGCGTGATCATCTCCGTCAGATCGTGTAGCCGCCGTCCACATTGAGCGTCTGGCCGGTGATCCAGCCCGCCCTGGCGGAGAGCAGGAATCGGATCGCCTCGGCCACATCGGTGACGGTGCCGAACCGCGGCAGAGCCAGGTTGCCCTTGGCGACCGCGAGCACCTCGTCGGTGTAGTCGCCGCGTTCGACCAGCTCCGTCCACATGCCCTCGCCCTCGACCACGCCCACCGAGACGCAGTTCGCCCGCACCCCGTAGCGGCCCTCCTCGGCCGCGATGGCGCGCACGGTGGCCTGCACGGCGGCCTTCGGCGCGACCGAGAGCACGTCGCGCTTCGGGTAGCGGTCCAGCGCGACGGTGGTCACCGCGACGATGGCGCCGCCGGTCCGCCGCAGCTGCGGCAGTGCGGGTTGCAGCAGGTGGAACGTGGCGGCGGCGTCGGCGAGCAGCTGGTCGCGGAACGCCGAGGCGGGCAGCTCCGAGACGTAGCCCATGGTGATGTGCGGGCCGGCCGCGCAGACCACGCCGGCCAGCGGTTCCGGGGCGGCCGCGGTGCGCACCAACTCGGCGGTGTGCTCCGGGTCGGTCAGGTCGAGGCGCAGGACGCGGGCGCGCCGGCCGAGCTCGCGGACCGCCTCGGCGGCCTTCTCGGCGCGGTCGGCATGGCGGTGGTAGCTGAGCACGACGTCCCAGCCGTCCTCGGCGAGCAGCCGGGCGGTGGCGCCGCCGATGCCGCCGGAGCCACCGGCGACCAGCGCCCAGCCCGGCGACACTGTGGGTACGTTCACCTGGCTCCTACGGTTCGAGGTGCTTAATCTCGAATAAAATATAGACTGCCGGCGCCGTGTCCGACGTCCGGAACCCCAGGAGGTCCGTGGATGTACCCCCGCACGCACGCACTGAAGACACCGGACAAGGTCGCGGCCCGGCTGGTCGACACCGGCGAGGAGATCACCTACGCGGAGCTGGACGAGCGCTCCACCCGGCTGGCGCACGCGCTGTACGACGCCGGCCTGCGCCGCGGCGACGTGGTGGCTCTGCTCAGCAACAACGACCTGCGCTGCTTCGAGGTCTACTGGGCGGCGATGCGCTCCGGGCTGTACATCACCGCGGTGAACCACCACCTGGCGGCGGACGAGGTCGCCTACATCGTCAACGACTCCGGCGCCCGGGCGCTGGTGGCCTCCGCCGCGAAGGGCGAGCTGGCCGACGCCATCGTCGAGCTGACCCCCAGGGTTGGGCTGCGGCTGGCCTTCGGCGGGCCGGTGCCCGGGCACGGCGACTACGCCGAGACGCTGGCCGCCGCGTCCGCCGAGACGCTGGCCGACGAACCCAGCGGCGCTCCGATGCTCTACTCCTCGGGAACCACCGGGCGGCCGAAGGGTGTGCGCCCGCCACTGCCGGACCGGCAGGTGCACGAGCCCGGCGAGATGGTCACCGGGCTGGCCAGCTCGGTCTTCGGCCTCGACGCCGACACGGTGTACCTGTCGCCGGCGCCGATCTACCACGCCGCGCCGCTGCGCTGGTGCGGAGCGATCCAGGGCATCGGCGGCACGGTGCTGGTGACAGAGCGGTTCACCCCGGAGGGCACCTTGGCGGCCATCGCCGAGAACGGGGTCACCGCCGGGCAGTTCGTGCCGACCATGTTCGTCCGGATGCTGAAGCTGGACGAGGAGGTGCGCGCCGGGTTCGACGTGTCGAGCCTGAAGCTGGCCATCCACGCCGCGGCGCCGTGCCCGGTCGACGTCAAGCAGAAGATGATCGACTGGTGGGGGCCGGTCCTGGTGGAGTACTACGCCGGCACCGAGGGCCACGGCATGACGATGATCAACAGTCAGCAGTGGCTGGAGAAGCCCGGCTCGGTGGGCAAGGCGGTGGTCGGCGCGCTGCGGATCTGCGACGACGGGGACAACACAGGCGGTGAGGTGGCGACCGGCGAGGTCGGCACCGTCTACTTCGAGCGCGACCTGATGCCGTTCACCTACCACAACGACCCGGAGAAGACCCGGCAGGCGCAGCACCCCCAGCACCCGACCTGGACCACCGTCGGGGACATCGGCCGGGTCGACGCGGACGGTTTCCTGTTCCTCACCGACCGCAAGGCGTTCACGATCATCTCCGGCGG
>DASYLM010000133.1:0-6432 GCA_036009565.1 Pseudonocardia sp.
CTGGAACTCGACACTGGACTGATCGGCCATTGCCGGCTTGCTGATGCTCAAGGCGTCCTGGCCGCCCCGGGTGAGGGGCTGCAGCTGCTCGAGGGCGCTCTGGAACGCCTGCCGCAGCTTCGGGATCATGTGCGGCTCGAGGTTCAGGTTGCCCTGGCCGGAGCCGCTCGCATTGTTGGCCATGCGCCCACGGTAGGAGCGCGGTTACGCCGAGGGGGCGAATCGGCCGGAACGGTTCGCGATCGCTAACGATCCGCTCCGGCCGCCGCCGCTCAGGTCTCCTTGATCTCGCAGATCACGGTGCCCTGGGACACCGAGCTGCCGGCCTCGGCGGACAGTCCGGTGACGGTGCCGTCCTTGTGCGCGGTGACCGGGTTCTCCATCTTCATCGCCTCGAGGACCACGACGAGGTCACCGGCGGACACGGTATCGCCGTCGGACACCGCGACCTTGATGATGGTGCCCTGCATGGGCGCGGTCACCGCGTCGCCGGACACCGCGCCGCCGCCCTTGCCGCCACCCCGCTTGCGCGGCGGCTTCTTGGCGCCGGCCCCGCCGCCGCTCCCGCCCCCGCCGCCACCGAGGGCCAGGTCACCGGGCAGGGAGACCTCCAGCCGCCGACCGCCGACCTCGACCACCACGGTCTGCCGCGCCGCCGTGTCGTCCTCGGCGTCGGCACCTTCACCACCGGCGAACGGCGGCACCGTGTTGTCCCACTCGGTCTCGATCCACCGGGTGTGCACGGTGAACTCGTCCTCGGTCAGCCCGGCGAACGCCGGGTCGTCCACCACGATCCGGTGGAACTCCAGCACGGTGGCCATGCCTTCGACCTGGAACTCGGCCAGCGCGCGGCGCGAGCGCTCCAGCGCCTGCGCCCGGTCCGAGCCGGTCACGATCAGCTTGGCGAGCAGTGAGTCGAACTGGCCGCCGATCACCGAACCGGACTCCACGCCGGCGTCCACCCGCACGCCGGGCCCCGCCGGGTAGGCGATGGAGGTGACGGTGCCCGGGGCGGGCAGGAAGTTCCGTCCGGCGTCCTCGCCGTTGATCCGGAACTCGATGGAGTGGCCGCGCGGCTCCGGGTCTTCGGTGAGGTTCAGCTTCTCGCCCTCGGCGATGCGGAACTGCTCGCGCACCAGGTCGAGCCCGCTGGTCTCCTCGGAGACCGGGTGCTCGACCTGCAACCGGGTGTTGACCTCCAGGAACGAGATAAGCCCGTCCTGACCGACGAGGAACTCCACGGTGCCGGCGCCGTGGTAGCCGGCTTCCTTGCAGATCGCCTTGGCGGAGTCGTGGATGGTGGCGCGCTGCTCCTCGGACAGGAACGGCGCGGGCGCCTCCTCGACGAGCTTCTGGAACCGGCGCTGCAGCGAACAGTCCCGGGTGCCGACCACGATCACGTTGCCGTGCGTGTCGGCGAGGACCTGCGCCTCGACGTGGCGGGGCTTGTCCAGGTAGCGCTCCACGAAGCACTCGCCGCGGCCGAACGCCGCAGTGGCCTCGCGGACCGCCGACTCGTACAGCTCGGCGATCTCCTTGCGCTCCCTGGCGACCTTCATGCCCCGGCCGCCGCCGCCGAACGCGGCTTTGATGGCCACCGGCAGGCCGTGCTCGTCGGCGAACGCCTCGACCTCGTCGGCGCCGGAGACCGGGTCGTTGGTGCCGGGCACCAGCGGCGCGCCGGCCCTGGTGGCGATGTGCCGGGCGGTGACCTTGTCGCCGAGGTCGCGGATGGCCTGCGGGGTCGGGCCGATCCAGGTGATGTCGGCGTCGATCACCGCCTGGGCGAAGTCCGCGTTCTCGGACAGGAAGCCGTAACCGGGGTGGATCCCGTCGGCGCCGGCCTGCTTCGCGGCGCCGATGACCTTGTCGAAGTCGAGGTACGACTCCGCCGCGGTGTTGCCGCCGAGCGCGAAGGCCTCGTCCGCGAGCCGGACGAACAGCGCGTCCCGATCCGGGTCGGCGTACACCGCGACGCTGACCAGGCCGGCGTCCCGGCACGCTCGGATCACCCGGACCGCGATCTCGCCCCGATTGGCGATGAGCACTTTCCGCAACTGTCGGGTCGCCTCGGCGGCCACGGTGCCTCCTGCATAGAGATCAACTCGTACCACGATCGGTCGAGTGTATTAGGAGGTTCTACCGCCAGCAGATGAGGTGGACCCGGCCGAGTAACCCGATAGCGCACCCGCCGGGCACCAACCGCGCCGAGGGCAGCCGTCGCGGGCGTGGGACGCGCCGGCCGTCATAGCGGCCGCCGACCTCGCGCAGCGCCAGTTCGGGCTCGGCGGACGGCGGCAGCAGACCGAGGAAAGCCAGCTCCCGGGCCACGTCCCAGCCGTCCCGCAGTGCACCACGAGGTGGTCGGCCCGCCGCCCACCTGCTGAAACGGTCGGCCCACTGATCACCGAGGCCGGCCGCCAGCAAGGGCCGGACGGCGGCCACCTCGGCGGTCCGCTCACGCCGCGGTGACCGCTCCGCGAGGCCGACCCGACGCACGTCGAACCCGCCGGTACGGGCCGCCGGCGACCAGCGCGGCGACGAGCGCGGCCTGCCTGGCGGCCGGTGTGGGATTGCTCACGGAACCTTCCCGCCGGCGCCCGCCGGGCGCGTTCGCACCGCTCCCCCCGGGCGATCGTGAGCTCGCTCACGGCCACCGGACTTCGAGGTCTCCCGGGTATCCGGGGTGCTCGGGCTCCAACTCGGTGTTCCCGCGAGGCGCGACTAACCTGCACAGGGAAGGCGGGGGGTCGAGATGTCGGGCAAGGCACCGCACGGCGTCGTGCTGGCGTTGACCGCGACTCTGCTCGCCACCGTGCTGGGGCTCGCGGGCTGCGCCCCGTCGGGCGCCGCACCGGATGCGACCGCGCCGGCGGCTGCCCCGGCGCCGCCGGTGTCCACCCCGGACGGCTACCAGGACATGCTCAACCAGACCGACGCGGAGCTGTCCGGCGCGCTCACCGCGGTCGGCCAGGCCCCCTCGCTGGACGTGTTGGACCAGGCCGTGCTGTCGGCGGCCGGCGTGGCGAGCGCCGCCAGCGAGCGGCTCACCACCAGTGGGCCGGTGCCCGCCTCGGTATCGGGAGACAACGCGGCGCTGGCTGCCGGGCTGCGCCAGTTCGGCCGCGAGCTGGCCTACCTGAGCCAGCAGATCGACCTGCACGCCATCTGCGCGGGACCGGTCGCGCTGACCGCGATCAGTACCGCGCCGAGCATGCCAAACCTGCGCACGGTGGCGGCCTCGCTGGGCACCCTGCGCAGCGACCGCCCGTCGTTCCGCTGGGGCAGCGCGCTGCCGGTCGAGAAGAACTCGGTGGAGAACCGGCCGCGCAACGGTGCGGTGCTGGTCGACCGGCGGGCCGGTGTGACCGGTGACGGCGAGCTCCAGGTCCGCGACAACGGCACCAAGGACGGGGTCGTGCTGCTGGCCAGGGGCGGTTCGGTGCTGGTGTCGATGGCGGTCGACGCCGGCCGGTCCGCCACCCTGACCGGGGTGCCGGACGGCGACTACGACGTGTTCTACACGATCGGGCGGGACTGGAACGCGCCGCTGGCCACCTTCAGCCGGCACTGCGAGTTCCACCGGTTCACCACACCGACCACGTTCAGCACCAAGCCGGTGCCCGGCGGGTCCTCGTACACCGTCCAGTCCATCGTGCTGAACACCGGCACGGACAGCACCGGGCCCGACTCGTCCGTCGACCCCGAGCTCGGTGTCGCGCCCGGAGCCGCCTCCGGGACCGACCCAGGGATCAGCCCCGGGAGCGACCCGGGCGACGACACCGCGCCGGGCACCGTCGAGGTGCCCCAGGAAGCGCTACCCCGCTGACCGGACCTGGTTCTTGATCCGGGCCAGCATGGCCGCCATCCCGCGCAGCCGCAGCGGGCTGACCGCCTCGCCGAGGCCGAGCGCCAGGTAGAAGTCGTTCGGCACCGCGAGCACCTCGGCGGCCGGCTCGCCGTCCAGGCCGGTCTGCATGATCGACGCGAAGCCCCGGGTGGTCGGTGCCTCGGGTGGGGCGTCGAAGAACAGGTGCACGGTGCGGTCCGGGTCCGCCGCCACCTCGACCGCCAGGAACAGCGGCGTCTGGCACTCGTGCACCTGCTCCATCTGGTCCCGGTGCCCGGAATAGCGGTCTGGTAACGCTGGTAGCTCTTCGGACAGCTCGAGCAGCAGTTGCAACCGCTCCTTGACGCTGACGTCGGAGAAGTCCTCGACCAGTTCCGCCAACCTGGGCGGCAGCCCTACGGGCGCGGTCACTTCACCGAGCCGCGTTCGGTGCCGATTGCGATCGGCACCCGCACCGAGTTGCCCCACTCGGTCCAGCTGCCGTCGTAGTTGCGCACGTGCGGGAAGCCGAGCAGGTGGGTGAGTACGAACCAGGTGTGGCTGGACCGCTCGCCGATCCGGCAGTACGCGATCACGTCGTCGGACGGGGACAGCCCCTGTTCCTGCTGGTAGATGGCCTCCAGCTCGTCGCGGGACTTGAAGGTGGCGTCCTCGGCGGCGGCCCGCGCCCACGGCACGCTGGCAGCGCCCGGGATGTGGCCGCCGCGCACCGCGCCCTCCTGCGGGTAGTCCGGCATGTGCAGCAGCTCGCCGGAGTACTCGCCGGGGGAGCGGACGTCGACCATCGGCTGGCCCAGGTGCGCCAACACGTCGTCCTTGAACGCCCGGATCGCGCTGTCGTCGCGCTCGATCACCGGGTAGTCGACCTTCGGCGGGGTCGGCTCGTCCCTCGTCATCTCGCGGCCCTCGGCGACCCACTTGGCGCGGCCGCCGTCCAACAGCCGCACGTCCTGGTGGCCGAACAGGCTGAACACCCAGAGTGCGTAGGCCGCCCACCAGTTGTTCCGGTCGCCGTAGATCACCACGGTGGTGTCGCGGCCGATGCCACGCTCGCCGAGCAGCTCGGCAAACCGGGCGCCGTCGACGTAGTCCCTGGTCACCGGGTCGTTGAGCTCGGTGTGCCAATCGAGTTTGACGGCGCCGGGGATGTGCCCGGTGTCGTAGAGCAGAACGTCCTCATCGGATTCGACCACAGCCACCCCGGGCTGTTGGAGCTGCTCGGCCAGCCATTCCGTGGTGACCAGGCGCTCCGGGTGCGCGTAGGCGGCGAGCTTGGGATGCGTGTCGTTGGGTACCGGCATAGGACTCAGGCTATCCCTGTTCGCCACAGATCGGTGACCTGGACGCCCACCTCGGTGAGCAGCGCGCGGGTGAGCGGCAGACTGATCCCGATGACGTTGGACGGGTCGCCGTCGATCCCGTCCACGAACCAGCCGCCCAGCCCGTCCAGGGTGAACCCGCCGGCCACGTTCAACGGCTCCCCGGAGTCCAGGTAGGCGTCCAGCTCGGTCTCGCTCGGCCGCCCGAACCGCACCGTGGTGGTCGCGTGCCGCGATGCGACCTTTTCCACCGCACCACCGGCCAGCCGCAGTACGGCATGCCCGGTGACGAGCTCGCCGGTTCGCCCGGCCATCGCCGCCCAGCGTTGCCTGGCCCGCTCCGGCGTGCCGGGTTTGCCGACCAGCTGGCCGTCGATGGACAGCATGGAGTCGCAGCCGATCACCACCGCGTCGGCCACCGTCGGGCCGACCCGTTGGCCCACCGTCGCCGCCTTCGCACAGGCCAGCGCGTTGACCACCTTGGCCGGTGGCGCACCCCGCAGCGTGGCGAGCACCGCGTCCTCGTCCACCTCGGAGACTTCGACGCTCGGATCGAGCCCGGCGGCGCGCAGCACGCCGAGTCTGGCCGGGGACGCGGAGGCGAGAATGATCTGCACGGCCGGTCAGGGTAGTGGTCGCGGTCGTGGTCGGCGCGGTAGTGGTTGGCGCGCTTTGCTCTGCGTAGGGATACGCAACAGCGCCGGTCACCCGCCGCCGAGATCGACGTGAGGGCTGTTCGATCTTGGTTGGGACGACCCTCCGGTCGATCTCGGTGAGCCCGGAGCCCCGCTCGCTCACGGGGGCAGGGTGGTGGGCCTGGATCCCGGGTGGGTCAGCGCGGCAGGGTGGAGTTCCGCCAGGCGCCGGGCCCCGGGTGCAGCTGCCGGCGCAGCATCGCCTGGCGGTCCGTCCACACGCTGGTCCGCCGGGTGCCGCCCGAGTCGGCCGCCTGACCCGCCGATGCGGCCGCCGCCAGCACCACGGCCAGCGCGGCCACCTCGATGTCATCCGGCTCGCCCCGGACCACCCGGAACAACGCGCGCCGCTGCTCCGGCGTCGCCTCCTCGGCGTGCTCGGCCTCGGCCTCGCGCTCGGCCTCGCGCTCGGCCTCGGACTCGCGCTCGGCCTCGGGCTCGGCCTCGCGCTGGCGCTCGGGCTCGGGCTGCCCGGACTCGGGCGAGTCGCTCACCGAGTCGCTCGAGTCGCTCACAGGGGGATGTTCCCGTGCTTGCGGGCCGGCGCGGCCTCCCGCTTGGTCGCCAG
>DASYLM010000134.1:0-14246 GCA_036009565.1 Pseudonocardia sp.
ACCACGCCGACGTGTCCGAGCTGTACGGCGCGCTGCTCGGCAGGGGCAACGGGGCGCGGGTCCAGCGAGCGGCCCACGCCAGGGCCAGCAGCCTGGCCGACGTGGTGACCGACGGCGTGCGCCGGACGCTGGCCGGTTGACCCTGCCCGGTCGACGCTGCCCGGTCGACTGGTGGCCGCCGTGACCGGCCGGCTCGTTTGCCAGCTGTTTGGCCTGGGTATGCCGATCAGAACAGGCCCCTCGACCAGCGGAGATGAGCGGGATGGCAGAGCCCAATCGGTCGAGCCCGAATCGGTCGAGCCCGAATCGGTCGAGCCCGAATCGGTCGAACGAGGTGCAGCAGCGGGCCGAGCGGCATGCCGAGCAGGCCAGGAAGGACATGGCGCAGCGGCGGAAGGACGCTTCGGGCGTCGCCGGGTGGGTCGGCGAGCGGGCCGGCGACTGGTCGCTGAGCGGCCCGGACGAGACCGCCATGCAGGCCCAGAAGTTCTTCTGGAACGCGCTGATCGACTACTGGTTCCGGATGGAGATGGAGGGCTGGGAGCACCTGCCGGAGTCCCCGGTCCTGCTGGTCGGCATCCACTCCGGTGCCCCCTTCGTCTGGGACGCCTGGACGGTGGGGGTGCAGTGGTGGCGCCGGTTCGGCCAGGAGCGACCGCTGCACGGCACCGCGCACGACGCGCTGATGGCCCTGCCCGGGGTGGGCAGGTTCTTCCGGTCCATGGGCGTGCTGCCCGCCGCACCCGACTCGATCATGTCCGCGCTCGCCGCCGGGCGGGATGTGGCGCTGTGGCCCGGCGGCGAGGTGGACTCACTGCGGCCGTGGCACCAGCGGGACCGGGCGATCCTGGCCGGTCGCAAGGGGTTCGTGAAGCTGGCCATCCGGGCGGGAGTGCCGATCGTGCCCGTTGCCACGGTGGGCGGCGCCGACGCCATGCCGGTGCTGTTCAAGGGCGACCGGCTGGCCAGGATATTGCGACTCGACAGGGTCGCTCGGCTCAAGGTCTTCCCGATCGCCGTGTCGCTGCCCTGGGGCATCGCGCCGGCGGTACTGCCCCAGCTGCCGTTGCCGGCCAAGATCCGCACCGCCCTGCAGCCCCCGGTATCCGTCGGGCAGGACCCGGACCTGGCGGACGACGAGGCCTACCTGGAGCGCAAGTACCAGGAGGTACAGGACAGCATCCAGCACGGCATGGACGCGCTCGCCCGCCGCCGTGCCTTCCCGCTGTTCGGCTGAGGAGTACCTGTGCGGAATGACGCGTACCTGGTCCTGTTGCTCGTCGGTCTGCTCATCGCGCTGGTGGACGGGCAGGTCATCGCGCGCAATGCCTCGGCGTGCCTGTACGGGGCCTACGAGGACCCCCGGCACGAGCGTCAGACCGTGGGGCTGGTGGTGGCGTTGTTCCACCTGACCATGTTGGGACTGGTGTGCCTGGTGACCTCGCAGTGGCTCTACCCGAGCCTCGCGGTGAAGTCGTTGGTCCCGCGCATCGGAGTGCTGTTGTTGTTGGCCGCGCTCTGCCACGGGGTGACGGTGATCGTGTTGTCCCGGCTTCGGATCGAGCAGGCCGGGGTGGAACGCGCTGAGGCCCGGCTGCGCGAGCAGCGCGAACAGGACGATCGGGAGCAGCGCGGCGAGGACGCGCGTCAGGTTCCGCATCCCGACACCGCGGCCACCTAGGCCCACCGGCGCCCCCGTGGCACCGACCGCGCAGCGCCGCGCGCTCGGCGGTCCGGCTGTTCGCGACGATTCCGCGGCGCTGGCGCCGCGATGGATTAGTGTGCGCCATTGACGCGAGCTGTGAGGTGTGTGGGTGATGGCTGACGACGGCGGTCGGCGAATTCTGCAGCTGCTGAGTGGCAACGAGCGGGACGTGCTGGACCAGTGGGTGGCGGCGGCCTCCGAACCGCTGCGGGGCCGGGTCAGCGAGTCGGAGCTGCGGCGCGTGTGCGGCGACCTGCTGACCGCGTTGATCAGCGCGGTCACCGAGGCGGACCTGGACATCCGGGCGGACGCCTACGCCGGCGCGCGAGCCCTGCTGGCCGACATGTCCCGGGACCGCGCCCGGCGCGGGTTCACCCCGAGCGAGACGGCGGCCGCGGTCTTCGCGCTGAAGGAGGCGCTGTTCGCGGCGGCCTCGACGGCGGACGACCCGTTGGCGGTGATCGTCGAGTCGTCCCGCTGGGTGGACGCCCTCGGGTCGCTCACCTTCGAGAGCTTCAGCCAGGCGCGCGAGGAGGTGATCACCGAGCAGGCGGAGCAGCTGCTGGAGCTGACTACCCCGGTCGTGAAGCTCTGGGACGGGGTTCTCGCCGTCCCGCTGATCGGCACCCTCGACTCGGCCCGCACCCAGATCGTGATGGAGAAGCTGCTGCAGAGCCTGGTCGACACCGGCTCCGAGCACGCCATCATCGACATCACCGGTGTCCCGGCGGTGGACACCGAGGTCGCGCAGCACCTGCTCAAGACGGTCGTCGCGGCCAGGCTGATGGGCGCCGAGTGCACGCTCTCCGGGATCCGCCCGCAGATCGCCCAGACCATCGTCGCGCTGGGTATCGAGTTCGGTGACATCCCGACCAAGGCCACCCTCGCGGACGCCCTGCTGCATGCCCTGCGGGGCAGCGGTGTCGAGATCGTGCGCCGGCAGCGGACGCGGGCGCTGTGATGGAGCGGGTACCGATCCTGTCGCTGGGCGACGTGCTGCTGGTCTCGATCCAGATCGACCTGCAGGACGACACCGTGCTCGCGCTGCAGGATGACCTCGCCGAGCGGATCGTGGCCACCGGTGCCCGCGGCGTGGCGATCGACATCTCCGCCGTGGACATCGTGGACTCGTTCATCGGCCGCATGTTCGCCTCGATCGCCTCGCTGTCCCGGCTGCTGGGCGCGGAGACGGTGGTGGTCGGGATGCGCCCGGCGGTGGCGATCACCCTGGTCGAGCTCGGGCTCTCCCTCGACGGGGTGCGGACGGCGCTGAACCTGGAGAAGGGGCTGCGAACGCTGCACCGGCTGACCGCGCAGCGCGACCTGCCCGTGATCGGTGCGGAGGGTGAGCCGGAGTGGCACGAGCCCGCCGATGACAGCGGGACGTCGTCCGCCGTCCCGGGCCCGTGACCGACGCCGGCCCGGTCGAGGAACTCCCGATCCAGACCGGGGACGACGTGGTGCGGGTCCGCCAGCTCATCCGCGGCCGCGCCCAGGACGTGCACCTCTCGCTGGTCGACCAGACGAAGCTGATCACCGCCGCGAGCGAGCTCGCCCGGAACACCCTGGTGTACGGCGGGACGGGCACCGCGCGGATCCAGACCGTCGCTCGCAACGGCCGCCGGGGGGTGCGGGCCACCTTCACCGACTCCGGGCCGGGTATCGCCGACCTCGACCAGGCACTGACCGACGGTTACACCAGCGGAACCGGGCTCGGGCTGGGGCTGGGCGGGGCGCGCAGGCTGGTGGACGAGTTCGACATCGACAGCGAGCTGGGGCGCGGCACCACCGTCACGGTGGTCAAGTGGACCCGGTGACCGGGACCGCCGGGGTCGAGGACATCGGCTGGGTGGCCCTCGACGAGCCGACCGCCGCCGGTGCCGCGCGCCGAAGCGCGGAGCGGCTGGCCGACAAGCTCGGGCTGCCGGCCGCCCGGGTGGCCGAGATAGGCCTTGCGGTCACCGAGATCGCGACGAACGTCCACCGGCACGGCGGTGGCGGCGCAATGCTGCTGCGGGCCCGGCGGGGTGCCGGCGGCGCGGTGCTCGAGGTCGTCGCGCTGGACTCCGGCCCCGGCATCCTGGACCTGCGCGAGGCCCATCGGGACGGCAGCTCGACCGCGGGAACGCTGGGCATCGGGCTGGGCGCGATCGGGCGGCTCGCCGATGCACTCGAGATCAGCACCGAGCCCGACCGGGGGACCGTGCTGGTGGCCCGGTTCGGCGCCGGGCACCACGCCGAGGTGGCGCCGGCGGGCGACCTGCAGGCCGCCGCCGGCATCACCCGTGCCCTCGCCGGCGAGGAGGTGTGCGGCGACGCCTACGCGGTCCGTGGCGGCAGCCGCCTGACCCTGATGCTGTGCGACGGCTCCGGGCACGGGCCACTGGCGGCCTCGGCCTCCCGCACCGCGGTCCGGGTGTTCGAGGACCTCGACCAGCCCGCCCCGCCGCCGGCGGCGGTGCTGGGTCGGATCCATCGCGCGCTGACCGGGTCCCGCGGTGGGGCGGTCGCGGTGGCGGAGCTCGATCAGGTCGCCGGCCTGGTCCGCTACGCCGGCGTCGGTAACATCAGCGGCGCCGTCGTCACCGGCGAGGACAAGCGCACCATGGTCTCGATCGGTGGCGTCGCCGGTTACCGGCAGCCGACCATCCGCACCTTCGAGTACCCGCTGCCCGCCGGCGCGGTCGTGGTCATGCACTCCGACGGCGTGCGGGCCCGCTGGCCGGCGGACGCGCTGCGCGGCCAGCTCGGGCACAGTCCGCTGCTCATCGCGGCGGCACTGTTGCGCGACGCGGGAGCGCGGCAGGACGACGCCTGCGTGCTCGTCGGCAGGGCCGGACGATGATCGGGCACCCCGGTGAGCTGTTGCGGCTGCGCATCACCGGCGAGCAGGACGTGTTCCTGGCGCGCCAGCGGGGCCGGGAGGTGGCGGCCCTCGCCGGCCTGGAGAAACAGGACCAGGTCCGGGTGGCCACCGCGCTCAGTGAGCTGAGCCGTGAGCTGGCCGTCCTGGACCGGCCCGCCACGATCACCCTCGCGCTGACCGATACACCGGTGCCGGCGCTGGTGATCGCCGCGGACTGGGCGGGGCGACTACCGGGGGCGGTCGGTCAGGAGCGGCTGGCGGCGGTCGAGGGGCTCGCCGCGGCGCGGCGGCTCACCGACTCCTGCGAGCTGACCTGGCGGTCGAACGGCGGGTCGGTGGCGCTGACGAAGCGGTTGCCGTCGGGGACCGAACCGGCCACCCCGGCCCGGATCGCCGACCTGCGGGCGGCCTGCCGCCGATCGCGGCCGGGAAATGCGCTCGACGTGCTCCGGCTCCAGAATCAGGACCTGCTGGAGACCCTGGAGAGCCTGCAGGCACGTCAGGAGGACATCCTGCGGGCCAACGCCGAGCTCGAGGAGACCAACCGAGGCGTCATGGCGCTGCACGCCGAGCTGTCCGAGGAACTCGAACAGACGAACCGCGGGGTGGTCGCCCTGTATGCCGAGCTCGACGGGATGACGACCCAGCTGCGCGACGCGAGCGAGAGCAAGGACCGGTTCTGGGCCAGCGTGAGCCACGAGCTCCGCACCCCCCTCAACTCGGTGCTGGGTCTGTGCCGGTTGCTGCTCGACCCGGGCTCCGATCAGCTGACCACCGAGCAGCAACACCAGATCGGCTTGATCCGCGACTCGGGCGCGATGCTGCTGACGCTGGTCAACGAACTGCTCGACGCGGCGAAGGCGGAGTCGGGACGGCTGGCGGCCCAGTCGGAGCTCGTCGACCTGCGTGCGTTGTTCGACCAGCTCCGGGCGTCCCTGCGGCCGCTGGTGGGCTCCCCGGAGGTCGCGTTGGTGGTCGAGGACCCGGTCACGGTCGGCCCGCTCTCGACCGACCCGGTGCTGCTCGGGCGGATCCTGCGCAACCTGGTGGGCAACGCGCTGAAGTTCACCGTGACCGGCGAGGTGCGCTGCCTGGCCAGCGTCGGCCCGGGCGGCCAGGTGGAGATCCAGGTGATCGACACCGGTATCGGCATTCCGCCGGAGCACCAGCGGCGGGTCTTCGAGGACTTCTACCAGGTGCCCGGGTCGTTGCAGACCGGCGCCGGCGGCACCGGGCTCGGCCTGCCCTACGCCCGGCGCCTCGCCGGAATCCTCGGCGGTGCGCTGGAGCTGGCCAGTGAACCCGGGCGGGGCACCACCATGACGCTGCGGCTGCCTGCGAGCCTTCCCCCGGGCGTACCCCGCTACCTGTTCGAGTCGGCGCTCGTGGTCGACGACGACCCCGCCTTCCGAGCGCTGCTGCACCGTGCGCTGGACCCGAGCGTCGAGCGGGTGAGCGACGCCGGCGACGGGACCGGCGCGTTGCGCGCGCTGCGCGCCGAGCGCCCCGACCTGGTGCTGCTGGATCTCAACATCCCGCCGCCGGACGGCTCGGCCGTGCTCACCGCGATGCGTCAGGACCCCACTCTGGACAACGTCCCGGTGGTCGTGGTCACCTCGGTGCAGCTGGACGGTGCGCAGCGTTCCGCGCTGGGGGCCACCGCCGCGCTGCTGGACAAGGCTCACTTCTCCGCCGACCTGCTCGCGGCCGCCGTCGAGGTGGCCGCCCGACTGGTGCGGAGCCCGCGATGAGCTATCCGAACGCGGATGCGCCGGCACTGATCCTCGTTGTCGACGACACACCGGCCAGCCGCTACATCGCGAGCAGCTGGCTGCGCCGGCACGGCCACCAGGTGATCGAGGCGTCGACCGGCGCGGAGGCGCTCGCCGCGCTCGCCCGGTGGCCCGTCGACCTCGTCGTCCTCGACGTCGGGCTGCCGGACATGAGTGGCCTCGAGGTCTGCGAGCGGATCAAGAACGATCCCGCCCTGGGCCATCCGGTGGTGCACCTGTCGGCCACGGCGATCCGGGGTGCCGACCGGGCGCGCGGGCTGGCCGGGGGCGCCGACGCCTACCTGGTCGAGCCGGTGGAACCGGACGAGCTGGTCGCCACGGTGGCGTCCGTACTGCGCTACTACCGGGCCCGCGACTCGGCGGAGAAGTTCGCCGGCCGGTTGTCCCGGCTCACCACGGCGACGTTGGCCATGCACGGCGCGACGACGTTCGACCAGCTCACCGCCGCGATCGCGACGGGCGCCGGTGAGGTCATCGGCGCCCCGGCGGTGGCACTCATCGCCGCGCCGAGTGGCAGCCTCCGGCGCGCGACCGCATCCGGGGCGGCGCACCGGGCACCCGCCCTGGACACCGCACCGCCGGCCCTGCTCGGGCAGCTGGAGGCGCTCACCGCCACTTCGGTCGGCCGCAACAGGGCGGTCCGGGTGCCCTGGTCGCTGTTGGCGCCCGGTGTGGACGCGGACGCCGGGGACTGCGCCGTGTTCCTCTTCCGGTCCCGCAGTGCCCGGCCGCCGGTGTGCCTCGCGGTGCGGCTGCCCGAGCTGGAGGTCGCCCAGAACGACATGCTCACCCAGCTCGGCAACGCCGCGGTGCTCGCCGTGGACGCGCTCGGGCTCTACGCCGAGGAGCACAGCCTCGCGCTGACCCTGCAGCGCAGCTTCCTGCCCAGCCGTCCCCCGGAGCGGCCCGGCCTGGAGGTCGCCGTGCGGTACGTGCCGGCGGCCGACAACGCCGAGATCGGCGGGGACTTCTACGAACTGGTGGAGCTGCCGGCCGGGCGGCTGCTCATCGCCATCGGCGACGTGGCGGGGCACTCCATCCACGCCGCGACCGTCATGGTCGAGCTGCGCCACGCACTACGCGCCTATGCCATCGAGGACCACGGCCCCGCCGAGATTCTCGCCCGTCTGGAGCAGATCCTCGTCCACTACCACCCCACCGAGTTCGCGACGCTGTGCCTGCTGCTTCTCGACCGGGACCAGAACCAGCTGAGCATCGCCAACGCCGGCCACCTGTCGCCGTTGCTGATCGAGGCCGGGGAGTCGCGCTACCTCGACGTCCGGGGTCCGATGCTCGGCCTGCGCCGCCCGCATCCGCCGGACACGGTCCGCGCGATGGCACCGAACTGGACCATCGTGCTGGTCACCGACGGCCTGGTGGAGCACCCGGGGACCGACCTGGACGCCGCGCTCGAGGAGCTGAGGCTGGCCGCCTCGGTCGACTCCGCGCCCGAGGAGCTCAGTGACCAGCTGCTCGAGCGGTTCGGCCTGGCCCGCCTGGACGACATCGCGCTGCTGGTGCTGCGGCGCACCGGGTGAGGACCCTCTTCTAGAGCACATCCGCGCCGTGCGAGGGCGGGAGCCGCCACTGCATGTGCACGGCGGTGCCGTCCGGGCCGGGCTGGACTGCGGACCGGTGTGCCAGCGACCTGATCATCAGTAGGCCGCGGCCGCGGCTGCCGGGGTCGAGCGGCTCGGGGCGCCACGAGCCGTGGTCGCGCACCGAGACCACCAGGTGGCCGTCGAGCGTCCGGACGGCCCGCAGGTCCAACGTGCTCGGGCTTTCCCGGTAGGCATGCTCCGCTGCATTCACCATCGCCTCGTAACAGGCGAGCACCAGGTCGTCCACCTCCGGCCGGGGGAGCCCGAGACCGGCGGCCCAGTCGCGTAGTTGGTGACGCAGCTGGGTCAACGGTACGGCCGCTCCGGAGACGCCGGTGTAGGTCAGTGCGGGGAGGGCCGGATCTGGCGGCGCGTCGAACCAGGACAGTGCGGTGCCGGCGGGCACGGCTTCTGGCGAGGACATCTCGTCCACCGCGCCCCCAACGTCGTCAATGGCCCGGAATCGTAGGTCCGACCTCAGGCCCTCGGAAAGTCGGGCCCCATTCGCCTCTCCCAAGGCGAATGGGGCCCGTACGAGCGTCGAGTCATTTCACTCGGCAGCGAGTGCCCGTCGTCCGAAGACACAGGGCACTAGAAATACCACCTGCGGCCGCCGACCCCACGTCCGACCGAACCGAGCAGCAGGAGAACTAGGCCCACCACGAGCAGGATTCCACCCACTGTATAGAGAATGGAAATGCCGGTGAGCCAGCCGATGATGAGTAGGATGACCCCGAGAACGATCATTTGTTCCTCCGGGATTCGGGACGCGTTGTCGCGTCGCGGTTGGTGCGGTCGTGGCCGATCGCTTGATACGGCCGCGGCCGCCACCTGACGTGGGATTTCCCGCGTCCGGTGTCGCTCACACGGGCCAATCGGGTGAAGCGTCCGAGGAACGGGTGCTCGCGCCGCTGGTCCGGGGGTCGATCAGCTCTTGAAGACGTCCTTGATCTTCTCGCCGGCCTGCTTCAGGTTGCCCTTGGCCTGGTCGGTGTGCCCTTCGGTCTCGAGCTCCTCGTCGTCGGTGGCCTTGCCCACCGTCTCCTTGGTCTGGCCCTTGACTTCCTCGGCCTTGTTGCTGATCTTGTCGTCCAAGCCCATGGGAAACTTCCAATCATTGATTGTCGGTTCACACACGCCCGGTCGGGCATGGTGTTGGATACCCACCGCAGGGTGATCGAAACCAACTGGGAATCCGTGACCGAAACGACACCGGAATATTTTTGAAAGGTCACGGAAGAGCGGGCGGGGAGTGGTCAGAGTGCGTCTCGGGAGGCGGGCGTCTCGTGCCGGGGCGACGAGCGCTCGACCTCGTCCGGAGCATCCGCGCTGGTCCGAGGTTTGGCGGGAGTGGTCTCCGACCCACTCTCGGCGCGTTCGTCGGGCGACTGGGAAGAACTGCGCTGGGCGGCGACCTGCGCCTCCGCCAGGTCGGTTCCCTCTTGTTCCTGACGCATTCGGGAGAGGATCGTCATGGTCGCCGCGTGACCGAGCGCGGTGAGTAGGAGAATGACGCCGACACGCGCCATGACCGACTGGACGCCGGGGTTCGGACCGAGCCCGATGGAAGCCACGATGGCGACAACACCCAACATGACCAGGTGGAAGAAAACCCCGACGAGCATGGATATCCGGCGCGCCGAGCCCGCGCGATAGACCTCGGCGAGGTAGGTCGGGCTGTTGCGCAGGATCAGCTGCCCATCGACAATCACGACGACCGCGCCGATGAATAGAACGAGCAGATAAGGTCCGCTCAGCATAGCTGTCCTCCCCTCGACCTCGATGCCGACGATTACCCGGTGAATCGGCGCCGGAACCCGACCTGTGTCCCGTGTCACCCACTTGCAGTACCGCTGCCTCCGCACCGCCCGAGATGGGCCGCCGATTCGTCGCGGAGCGCATCCGGCATCGCTCGCACACACCCGCACGACGTAGGCTCGCACCGACGGGGCTGCCCTGGCGGCGACAGGAGGTACCGCGGTGGACGAGGACGCTGTCTCCGACGGCGGTGGCGTGGAGCTGAATCCGCTGCTCGCCGCGCATGTCCAGCAGGACACAGACGAAGAGATGATGAGTCTGACCGTCCTTCACGACGGCGGGGCGGTGATCGTCGCGGTCACCGGCGAGATCGATCTGGCCACTGCCGCCAGCCTGCGGGATGCGCTCTCGGCAGAGCTCGCCGCCGGCCCCGACGTCCTCATCGTCGATCTCGACGGCGTCGAGTTCTTCACCTCGGTCGGCCTGACCACCCTGGCGCTCACCCAGCGCTCGGCGGAGGAGCGCGGCGTTGCCCTCCGGGTGATCGCTACCAGTCGCGCGACCCTGCGGCCGCTGCAGATCACCGGGATGGCCGACGACCTGGCGCTGTACGCCAGCCGTGCGGATGCCATCGCCGACCAGCCGCTCCGGGTGGCGGGCGCGCTACCGGCCGACCCGGCCAACTAGCCGCTGTGTCGGCCTCGTCCCAGTCTCCCGCCGACGGCGTCGCGGATCGGCGCGCGCCGGCTCGCGCGGCGGCCGGGGGATCCTGGTGGTCGCAGGTGACGGCGGACGCCGCGGTCACCCGCCTGGAGTGCGCGGAGATCACCGGGGATGCAGCCCAACTCGCCGACGTCCGGTCCCGACTGCGGAAGTGGGCGATCGCGGTGGGGATGCGGTCCGAGGACGCCGACGACCTGGAACTGGCCAGCTACGAGGCGTTGGCGAACGCCGCTGAGCACGCCTACCCGGCCGGCCGGCCCCGGGTGGACCTGGAGGCGGTAGCCACCGCCGGCGGCGGCGTACTGGTGACCGTCCGCGACCATGGGCACTGGCGTCCGCCACCGACGGATCCCGGCTTCCGCGGTCGCGGACTGGGGATGATCCGGGCACTTGCCCACCGGTCCGAGATCGAACGGACCGAGACCGGGACCGTGGTGCACATGCAATGGTTCGGTCCGGACGAGATCTAGGGCGCTCCTAGCGTGTCTCCGACGTCACCGAGGTCTCCGATGTCTCCGCCCAGCGCCGCGGCCACGCTCGGGTAGTTCGGCAGGATGTCGTCCAGGCCGGTGACCTCCAGGGCACGCACAACGGCCCGCTGGCTGCCCGCCACGACGCGGAGCCAGCCGCCGCGGTCGCCGAGGTCGGTGGCACCCTCCACCAGGGCGGCCAATCCGGACGACGCAAGGAAACTCACGCCGCTCAGGTCCAGGACGACCCGGGGGCTCGACGCCTGGGCGAGCCCCGCGTCGATGGCCTCGCGCAGCCGCCCGACCGTCAGTGCATCGACCTCGCCGGTCACGGCCACGATCGCCGCCTCACCGGCACTCTCCACGCTCACAGCCAGCGTCCCGGCATCGTCGGGCTCAGCCGTGCTGAAGTCACTTGTCACGGGCAGAACCTACAACCCTCGATCAATCACGGGTAGCCGCGACATCCCGTGGCAGGCTGATGTCCTCAGCGGGGTGGTGCGCGGTTGAGTCGGATTCGACGCGGGTATGTCTGTCGTTGTGAGCGATGCCGGTGGTCCATCTCACCTGATGCCTTGTCCGCGTCGCACGGTCCGGCCCACCCAGGGAGCGTCGGCGCCGTGCTGAGGAACGTCCTGCCCGCCACCGTGGAGGTCCGGGTCCAGGCTGTGGACGCGCTCGTGCCCACCGTCCGGGCGGTGGCCGCGGACCTGGTGGGCCGCGCCGACTACGACCTGGACTCGATCTCAGACCTGCGGATGGCGGTCGACGAGGCCTGCGCGACGCTGGTTGCCGTAGCGGCGGCCGGTGCGTTCCTGGATTGCCGCTTCGTCATTGATAGGCACGACATCGAGGTCACTGTCACCGTCCCAGCTGGTCGAGAGGTCAGGTCGGTGGACACCGACGGATTCGGCTGGCGGGTGCTGGGGACCCTCGTCGACGACGTCTGTACCTATCGCGACGACGCGACCGGGCCGGCTCAGCTCGCCATCCGGTTCGTGAAGAAGGCCCGCGTCCGGTGACCGGCCGATCCGATGACCTGTCTCGGCCTACCGGTTGGGTCGCCCCGCGGTTCTGACCCGCCACAGCCATGGCAGCACGCCCCAGAGCGCCGCGAGCAGCACGAAGGCGCACGCCGCGGCCACCGTGCCGCCGGTCGCGCCCAGCACCGTGCTGAAGATGAGGAACACCACGCCGGTCACGGCGAGGCCTAGCAGCGCCAGGCCGGCCAGCGCCAAGGAGTGGCCGGCGGCGACCAGCTTCCCGCGCGCATGCTGGCGGAACAGTGCGCGATGCAGGCTGACCGGTGCGATGAGTAACCCGGTCGCGCCCACCGAGAGCGCCACGGTGACCAGATAGACGCCGTGCAGGTACCCCGGCAGTTGGACGAACCTCGGCTGGAACGGCAGTGTGAGCAGCAGCCCGGTCAGGATCTGCACGCCGGTCTGCGCCACCCGCAGCTCCTGCAGGAGATCGTTCCAGTTCCGGTCCAGCCGCTCGGTCGGGGTCTCGTCCCGGTCGGCGGACCCGCGCTGGCCCGACCCGCGTCGGTCGCCATCCGGGCGTCTGTCCCGCCCGCTCACCATGGCGCGGCGGTCAGTTCTTGTGGATGTACACGGTGACGTTCATGCCCGGGGCCAGCAGAGCGCCACCGGTGTTGGTGAACTTGATCTTCACCGGCACGTACTGGTCGACCTTCTGGGGGTTGCTCGGATCGGTGTCCGGGCTGGGGAAGATGGTGAACGGCCCGGCCGCGGAGTTCTGGATCTCGTAGACGACCCCGGTCACCGGTGCACCGGGCGATGCGTCCACCGAGATGTCCACGGTCTGGCCCGGCCGCACGTCTCCGATGTCGGTCTCGGCGACCCGGGCGGTGACGTAGATGTCGTTGAAGTTGTATGCGGTGGCGAGCGCGGTTCCGGCGGTGACGACCTCGCCGTTGACCGAGTTGTTGATCGCCACGGTGCCGTTGCCCGGCGACTTGATGGTGCGCTGGGGCTGCGCGCCGGCACCCACACCCTTGATCCGGCCCAGGATCTGGTCGGTGTGCACGGTGGTGCCCTCGGTGGCCGTCCAGTTCGTGAGGATGCCGGTGGACGGTGCGTTGATGTCGACCTTGTCGCCGTCGACCTGGGCGTTGTCGGTCGAGACGTAGCGGCGGGTGCCGAAGTAGTACGTGGCCGAGAAAGCGGCCGCTTCCAACAGCGTGACCACCGCGATGGCGGCCAGCGCGATCTTGGTGGAGCGCTTCCACTTCGCGGGCGGCGGGGCTGTCGGTGTCGGTGTCGGTGTCGATTGCGCGGGCTCGGCCTCGGGCACGCGAGCAGTGAGCACCGTGCCGTTCGAGGGCCGGCCGTTCGAGGGGTGGCCGTTCGAGCTCCCGTTCGGTGTGGCCTTCGGTCCCTCCACCTTCGGCCTCCTGACTCGCCCGCCTTGCGGCGACCCGCTACCGGCTACCCGGCGGAGCCCCCGAGCAAAACCGATGACCTGACCGTCAGTTTACTCATCTTGTTATCAGAGTCTTCTCAGCATCCGCAAGTGCGGCTGCCGCGCCGGCCGCGGCGGGAGGCTTTCGGTTTCGGGTCACCTCCGCGCCGTGGTCGAGGGATTCCCGCTGGTGGCAGTGGTGCGGTGCGAGGCCGGTGCGGCCGGCGGGCAGGTCTCGCCCTGCTGTCCGGTGGTCGCCGGCCCGGGCGCGGGGGAGCGGGGCGTCTCGACCCAGACAGTAGCTTCGCATTGCTAAATAAGCACATTAAGAGTATGTGTCAAGGTATGACAGGTGCGGACTCCAGAGGACCCGGCGGTTCGGTGCTGGCACCGCCGGCTCCGCGCCCTGCGCGCGTCCCGCCACCCGCCCGGCGGCCACCGGCGCCCGCCCGGGTGTCCCCGGCGCCGACCGGGCCGGCGCAGGGCGCGAAGTGGGGGCTACCGCTCGCGGTGGTCGTGGTCGGGATGTTCATGTCGGTGCTCGACACGAGCATCGTGAACGTGGCGATCCCGACCATGCAGAAGCAGTTCGGCGCCTCGACCGACGACATCCAATGGGTCAGTACCGCCTACACGCTGTGTCTGGGTGTGATCGTGCCGACCAGCGCCTGGCTGGGGGAGCGGCTGGGCCTGAAGCGGGTGTACCTGATCGCGTTGATCGGATTCGCGGCTTTCTCCGCGCTGTGCGGAATGGCCGGCGATCTGAACACGATGATCATCTTCCGGATCCTGCA
This sequence comes from Pseudonocardia sp., assembly GCA_036009565.1. Taxonomy (GTDB): domain Bacteria; phylum Actinomycetota; class Actinomycetes; order Mycobacteriales; family Pseudonocardiaceae; genus Pseudonocardia. The sequence goes on from DASYLM010000134.1 coordinate 14,138, forward strand.
GGCGGTTCCCGCCGGGGTTCTGCCGGTGACCTGCCTGACGATCCTGTACCGGATGGTGCCGAGGGAGAAGCTCGGCGCGGCGATGGGCCTGTACGGGCTCGGCATCGTG
>DASYLM010000135.1:0-3602 GCA_036009565.1 Pseudonocardia sp.
GCCGGACCTCGTATGGTCAACAAGGTCGACCAGTCCTCGCGGCCCTCCCGGCACTGCACACCCGGCTTGGGCGCCGCACACCCGCTGCAGTGGGTGCGCGGCGCACACACAGAGTTGGGCCCGTTGTTCCGGCGGGTGCCATGTGGCAGGGTCGGCCAACGGCCAGCTGGTGTGGCGGTGCTCGAACCTCAGGGGGGCCAGTGATCCGTACGTCGAGGCGCCGCCACCGAGTAGTCGCCCTCGCCAGGATGGTCGCCGCGGCGGTCGCCGCTCTGCTCGCGCTCGGCGGCTGCGCCGACAGCGGCACCGCACCCGCGCTGCCCGGGCCGGCGGACACCGCCAACTACGACGCGGTCATCGCCGGCTCGCCGGTGGCCGACCCGTCGGCGATCACCCCCGGCACCTGGGCGGACAAGGTCAAGCAGCGCGGCACGCTCAACATCGGCGGCACCGACGCCGGACCGCTGTTCTCCCTCAAGGACCCGAGCACCGGCAAGGTCACCGGCTTCGACGCCGGGCTGTCCCAGATGCTCGCCCACTACATCACCGGCAGGACCACGGCCAACACGCAGCTGACGATCACGACCGTGGACACCCGCGAGACCCTGATCCAGAACGGCACCGTGGACGCCGTGTTCGCCACCTACACGATCACGCCGGCGCGCGCGGCGAAGGTGGCCTTCGCGGGCCCGTACTACGAGTCCGGCGACGCGATCATGGTCAAGGCCGACAACACGTCCATCAACACCGTCGCCGACCTCAACGGCAGGACGGTGGCCACCGAGGCGAACTCCACCGCGGTACTCGCCCTGCAGAAGGCCGCGCCGGGGGCGAAGACGCTGTTGTTCCAGGAGGACGCCCAGTGCGTGGCCGCCGTGCAGCAGGGCCGGGCCGACGCGTACGTGCTCGACCAGGGCATCCTGATCTCCGACGCCAGCACCAACCCCGCGGTCAAGGTGGTGGGCGAGCCGTTCACCCAGGAGCCCTACGGCATCGGACTGCCACTCGGCGACCCGGCGGCCAAGCAGTTCGTCAACGACTGGCTGAGGAAGATCTACGCCGACGGCAGCTGGGCGAAGCTGTGGCGGGCGACCATCGGCACCGTCGTCAAGGGCGACCCCCCGGCACCCCCGGAGATCGGCTCGGTCGCGGGATCCTGAGCCACCGGGCGGGGCGCGGGCGTGCACGTTGTCATCGACAGTCTCGGCTTCCTGCTGGCCGGCCTGCTCGTCACCCTCGAGCTGACCGCGCTCGGCTTCGTCGGGGCGATGCTGCTGGGCACCGTGTTGGCGGTGTTCCGGGTCAGCCCGGTCCCGCCGCTGCGGGTGGCCGGCGCGGTCTATGTCGAGGTGCTGCGCAACATGCCGCTGCTCAGCCTCCTCGTCCTCGTCGTCTTCGGTCTGCCGGACGTGGGCGTGACGTTCTCGCTGTTCACCTCCGCCGTGGTCTGCCTGGCGGGCTTCGGTGCCGCGTTCGTCTGTGAGGCCATCCGCGGCGGCGTCAACGCGGTGCCGGTCGGGCAGGCCGAGGCCGCCCGCGCACTAGGGTTCACCTTCACCCAGTCACTGCGGCACGTCATCCTCCCGCCGGCCTTCCGGACGATGGTCCAGCCGCTGGTGAACATCTTCATCGGGATCGCCCTCGGGTCGTCGCTGGCGGCGGCCGTCGGCGTGAGTGAGCTGACCAACCGGACTCAGCTGCTCAACCTGCGCTCGGCCGAGGCCGTCGTGCTGTTCCTGGTCAGCGGGGCGATGTACCTGACCATCGCGCTGCTCGGCGGAGCCGTCGGCGGTGCCCTCGAGCGTCGGCTCACCCGGCGGTCCCGATGACTGTCCCCCGGGTGCTCTTCGACGAGCCCGGACCCCGCGCCCGGGCACGCATCCGGGTGTGCACGGTGCTGGGGCTGGTGTTGCTGGCCGGGCTCCTCGCGCTGGCCCTGTGGCAGTTCGGGCGCCACGGGCAGCTCGGGCGCGACCGTTGGGCGCCGTTCGCGCAGCTGTCCTACCTCAGGTTCCTGGCCGACGGGTTCGTCGGGACGATCACCGCGACCGCGCTCGCCGCGGTGGTCTCGTTCCCGCTCGGCATGGTGCTGGCACTCGGCCGGCTGTCGCGCGGACGAGCGCTGCGCTGGGTAGCCACCGGGTACATCGAGCTGTTCCGCGGCATCCCGCTGCTGCTGTTGATCTACGCCTTCCTGCTGGCGCTGCCGCGGTTCGGGATCAACCTGCCGATCCTGTGGAAGCTCGTCGTGCCGATCGTGCTGGTCAACACCGCGGTGCTGGCCGAGATCTTCCGGGCCGGCATCAACGCCGTCGACCGGGGCCAGTTCGAGGCGGCGGTCTCGGTCGGGCTGCGCGAGGGCACCGCCATGCGCGTGGTGATCATGCCCCAGGCCGTGCGGCTGGTGGCCCCGACGCTGGTGACCCAGCTCGTCGCACTGCTCAAGGACTCCACCCTCGGATACGTGGTCAGCTACCCGGAGCTGATGAAGCAGGGCAACAACCTGACCGTCTACACGCACCTGCTGGTGCAGACGTACCTCATCGTCGCGCTGATCTACGTGGCGGTGAACTTTGCGCTGTCCCGGCTGGCCGTCCTGCTGGAGCGCACCGTGGGCACCCGGGTGCGTCGCAACGTGGCCGGCTCCGGCGGCACCGGGATACCCGGCCCCGGTCAGCCCGTCACGACCGCGGCCGCGCCACCGACCATGGTGTGACTCGGGTGTGCCTCTGGCCGCGGAGCGAATTCTGAGAGTTCGCCCCGCTCGGCGGAGGTGAACTTCGCGTCCATTCCCCGCCCGGTCCGTTGTGGAGGGCATGAGACATCACAAGGGCTCGCTACTGGTCGTCGGTGGGCTGATCGTGCTGCTGGCCGGTTGCAACAACGGCGCCTCGACGACCACCGTGCCCTCCGAGTCGGCGTCGCCGACCGACTCGAGCTCCGCCACCGCCGACAGCACGGACAGCGGCACGGGGACCGACTCCGGGGCGACGACGACGGTCACCCAGGCACCGGCGGCCCAGGCACCGGTCACCGTGACCCAGGCTCCGGTCACCACGACCGTCACCCAGGCGCCGGCCCGGGGCGGCGAAGGCGGCAACGAGAACCACCGCGGCAGCAATGGCGGCACCAGCTACGGCGGCGGCAACAACGGGCACAACGCGGACGGCACCGGCGGCCGCGCCATGAACAGCAACGAGAAGCAGGCGTACCAGCGCTGCGAGCGGGACGCCAAGGGCCCCGACTGCAACGACTACACCGCCGACTCGCTGCGCAAGCGGGGCATCAACCCGAACAGCTGAGTACACCCGGCCCGCGCGCGCTCCGCGATCCGCCTAGCGCCAGTCGACGGCGAACGCGCGGGCCGGGTTGGCCACGAACATCCGCTCGGTCGCGGCCGTGCCCAGCTCCTGCTCGAGGCGCGGCCGCAGCCGACGGAGCAGGGCCGGTATCCCCGGGCCGCCGCCGGTGGCCGCCCGGGCCGAGGCCGTGGTGGTGTCGCCACCGATCAGCAGCTGGTCGGTGTGCCCGGCGGCGACCAGGGCGGCGAGCGACTCGAACAGCCGCCAGTCGGTGGCGTGGTTGGCCCGGGACGGCCCGTC
>DASYLM010000136.1:0-7754 GCA_036009565.1 Pseudonocardia sp.
GACGGAGGACTACATCTCCGGCCGCTTCGGCTGACCTGGCGCGGCCCGCACTCGGCTCGCACAGACCTGGCGCGGCCCGCACAGACCGTGCACACCCTGTGCCGGCCGCACTGGGTCTGTGCGAGCGGAGGGGAGTGCGGCCCCGCGAGGCGGTCAGGCGTTTCAGGCGTCGGCGGCGGTGGGCATCTGGCCGGTGACCACGTAGACCATCCGCCGGGCCACCGCGACCGCGTGGTCCCCGTAGCGCTCGTAGAACCGGGCCAGCAGCGTCACGTCCACGGCCGCGGCGACGCCGTGCGTCCACTCCCGCCCCATCAGCACGGTGAACATGTGCCGGTGCAGGTCGTCCATCGCGTCGTCGTCGGACTCCACCTCCCTGGCGCGCTCGACGTCCGGCACCCGGATCACCTCGGCCGCCTTGTGTGCCAGCTCGCAGGCCACCTTGCCCATCTCGGCGAAGTACGGCTTGATCTCCTCCGGCACCACGTCGGACGGGTGCCGGCGACGCGCGGCGCGGGCCACGTGCAGCGCGAGGTCGCCCATCCGCTCCAGGTCACTCGCGGCGTGGATGGTGGACACGACCACGCGCAGGTCGGTGGCCACCGGGGCCTGCAGCGCCAGCAGCGCGAACGAGTGCTCCTCGGCCTGGTTGCGCAGGTCATCGATGCGCATGTCCTCGGAGATGACCTCTTCGGCCAGCGTCAGGTCGACGTTCAGCAGCGCATCCGTGGCCTTCCGCATCGCCAGCCCGACCGACGAACACATGACCGCCAGCTGTTCGAGCAGGCCGTCGAGCTGGGACTGATAAGCCTCGCGCATCACCCGAGCCTAGGCGACCAGCGTCAACCGGTCAGCAGGGCTACATGAACGAGCGGTGAACGATGCTCGAGTCGGTGGCGGCAGCGGCCCCCACAGCGGTTCAGCGACAGCGACAGCGGGTTCGGGGACAGGCGGGTTCAGGGGCAGGAGCCGCTGACGGCGCTCAGCGTGCGCAGCCCGCCGGTCGCCGGGTCGCCGGTCGCCGTGACCGGTGCGGCGCGTACCTGCCCGTCGAACGAGTCGCCGAGCACCAGGTCCAACAGCCCGGTGGTGCCGGGCACCGTCTCGCTCACCGCCGAGGGGACCGCGTTGGCCAGCGCGGCGGCCTGGTCGCCGCGGTCGGCGGAGTGCCGGATGACCGTGCGGCCGCCGTCCGAGGGCGGTGCATCGCCGACGGCCGCGATGGTGAACCCGAGCGGGCGCAGTAGGTCGGCGGCCTGGTTGGCCAGCCCCGAGCGCGCCGACCCGTTGCGCACGTTGAGGGTCACCGCGCTGGGCGGCAGCGTGTCCGTCGCACCGGCCGGTTGCGCCTGGTTGCTGTCGTCGACGCTCGGGTCGGCCGCGGCGGCGCTCTCCCCGGGCAGCGTCTGGTCACCCCGGATGGCGTCGAACAGCGCCTTGGCCGGGCCGGCGGCCGGTGCCTGGTTGCCCTGAGCGTCCGGCGCGCCGGCAGTCGGCACCGTGGCCAGGAAGATCTTCGACGGGTCGAGGCTCTGCATCGAGTGGGCCAGGGTGGCCAGCTCGCCGAGCCCGGCGTTGGCGCTGTGGGAGTGGTCGCCGAATGCGGTGACGAAACCGCGCAGCTCGCCGGGATGCAGCAGCACCTGGTCGGACGTGGCCTTGCGGAGCAGCGCGGCGACGAACAACTGCTGGCGCTGGACCTGCCCGCCGCCGGCCAGGCTGGCCGCGGACGGCGACTCGCCGACAAAATCCACCGCCTGGGACCCGCCGAGCACAGTGGGACCGGGCGCCGGAGAACCGGAGCCGGCCAGGCAGACAGGCACACCGCGCACCGAGTCGACCACGGCGGCGAGCCCGGTGACGTCCAACCCGGTGTAGTGGTTGACCGACAGCCCGGTGAGCTGTTGCACCGCCTTGGTCAGGCAGCGCGGCCCGCCGAGTGTGTACGCGGCGTCCAGGGACACGCCGGGCTGGGCCGGGCTGGTGCCGCCGGGGTAACCGCCGCCGACCGGGTCCCACCGGTCGCAGCTCGGCCGGTCCACCGCGAGGTTGGCCGGCAACGACAGCACGATCGCCCGGTTCGCCTTGTTCGGCACGTGCACCAGCATGATCGTGTCGACGGGGCCGTCGGGTCGTACCGAGCCGCCGTGCGGCGCCAGCTGCGGCGGCAGGGGCGGCTGGTCGGGCAGCGGGGACGGGGCGGCCGCTGGCAGGGCGGGTGCGGCGGCGGACGGGTCCGTGCCGACCAACAGGTAGTTCTGGGCGCCGGCCTGCCCGGCCAGGTCGATGACGGTGGTCGCAGTGGGGTCCAGCGCGTCCACTGGGTGCAGTTTGCCGCTCAGCCACGCCTGGGTGCCCCAGCTCGCGGCGGTGCCCAGGAACAGCGTTACAGCGGCAACCAGGGCGACTATCCGGCCGGCCCGCAGCCAACCGGGGTACCGGGGCGCGGGCGGTCCGCCCTCGTCGCCGTCGGCCGGCCCGTTCGGTGGCTCGCCGTCGGTGCGGTCCACCAGCGCGAGCCGGTTGGAGCGGCTGACCCGTTCGGTCATCTCCAGGCCGAGTCCGGCGTGGATGGCGGTGAGCCGGGTCAGGCTCTCGTCGATCCGGCGGGTGCGCAGCTCGACGCCGCTCTCCGCACCATCGTCGGCGGGATGGTCGGCGCCGTCCTGGTCAGCGTCGTCGGCGTCGTCGGTGTCGTCGGTGTCGTTCTCGAAGTCCGACCCGTCGGCGTGCGAACCGCCGCGATCCGGGCCGTCGACGCCGGACTCATCAGGTTCGTCGTAGTCGTCCCCAGCTACACCGTCATGGACACCGGCATGGACACGGTCATCGACATCGGCGTCGAAATCGGTGTCGACACCGGTATCAGGGCCCGGTCCGGCGAGAGCGTGCGCTCCGGTGCGCGTGCCGGCCGGCTCGATGAGCGCGTGCGCGCCGGTGCGGGTGGCGCGCGTGCCGTCCGGGCCGGTGATCGCGTCGGACCGCACGCCGCCGGTCGCCGCGACATCGCCGTCCGGCCCGTCGTCCTCGGGCAGCATCCGGGGCACCACGGCGGTCGGCGTGTCGTCCGGGTCGACCGCACCGGACCCGCCACCCGGGCCACCGGCCGGTCCGCCGCCGAAGCCATCGAGATCATCGATTGATCCGGCACCGAGGTTGCCGATCGGCGGGGCGAGGAATCCGCCCGCGAGTCGATGGTGGAGCGCGCCGCTCAGGCCGTCGACGGACCCGTTACTGCCCGACCCGTTGCCACCGGACCCGTTGCGGGTCGACCCGATGTCGCCGGAGCCGTTGCCGCCCTCGGTCGACCCGGACAGCGCGAATACGGTCCCGGTCGGGTACAGCCGGTCGGTCACGCCCTGGTCCACCTCGTGGCCGCTGTACGCGGCGAGGTAGTCCTCGCGGAGGTCGTAGTGACCGATCGAGTCGTAGTGACCGAGCGAGTCGTGCTGCGCGAGGGCGTCGTCGTGGGGTGCGCGCGGCGCCATCCGGTCCAGGTCCCGGCCGAAGTCACTCGCGGCGAAACCGCCCCCGGAGAAACCGTCCTCCGCAAAGCCACCGTCGGCGTTGAAGTCTTCATCGGCGTCCGAGAACTCGCCGAGGCGGTGGCGGACACCGGATCCAGAACCGGCCGGGCCGTCGGTACCGGGTTCGGCGCCGTGCCGGGCGAGCAGGTCGGCGACGCTCAGGCCGCCCTCGGCCTCCGCGTCGCGGCGCCGGCGCGAGCGAGGTGCGGAGTCAGACCCGCCACCGTCGTCCACGCCACCTCCGCCACTGGTCAGATTGTTGCGGAATGGTAACCGCCCAGCCTGCGCCGAAAGCTCGCGGGGTCGAGGCGGCAGCCGGCGACACGCTAGCAGTCGACCGCCGCTGGTTGTGGGATGTCACGCCGCCCGCCGGCCGGCCCGGCGAGTGCCACCCGGCCGCCCTGCTTCCGGTATGCGACCGCGTTGCGCCCGGCGCCCTTCGCCGCGTACAGCAGCACGTCGGCGCCGACCAACAGCTGCTCAACGTCCGGCGGCTGGGCGACGGTGTGCGCCACCCCGACGCTGACCGTGACCCGCAGATCCGGGTCCAGCTCCAGCCAGAGGTGCCGGTCGATCCGGAGCCGGGCCCGCTCGCACACCGCGACCGCCTCGGCCGGCTCGTACCCGGGCAGCACCAGGGCGAACTCCTCGCCGCCGTAGCGCGCGCAGAACGCCCCGTCGGGCAGCGCGGCGTCCAGCTCGGCCACCACCCGCTGCAGCACCCGGTCGCCGAACGGGTGCCCGTAGCGGTCGTTGACCTTCTTGAAGTGGTCGATGTCCACCATCGCCAGACCCATCCCGGCCCTGGTCACCGACGGGTCGTCGAGCAGGGTGCTGAGCCGGTCGTCGAGGTAACGGCGGTTGTAGCTGGCGGTGAGGAAGTCCCGGCGGGCCTGCTCGCGGGCCATCGCGTGCTCCTGGCGCAGCCGGTCCAGCTCGGCCCGCTGCAGGCCCCGGTCCGGCGCGGGCAGCAGCTCCACCGCGCCGCGCAACCGGCGGTAGGCCTCTTCCCAGAGCCCGAGCTGAGCCAGTTCCTCGGACGCGGTGACGTGCGCCTGCAGCGCGTCCGTGTCGAGGGAGGAGTCGAGCGGGGAGTCCCGGGACGCGTCGAGGTGTGGGTCGAGGCTCCCGTCCAGCGGGGAGCCAGCGCTCTGCCCGCCACCGGCGCTGTCCGCGCGTGGTGTGGGCCGTTCGGCCGTACGGCTAGGCCGCGGTGCGCTCAATGCACTTCCACCTCCTGCTGCCCCATGGTCGGTGCTGTTCGGCCCGTGACCCGTGATCACACTCGCTGTCCGGAGCAATTCGCCCGACTGGGCGAAAGCTGTTGTGGCTCTGACTACGCGGCGACACCCCGCACCCCGGGAACGTGGCACCCGATCGGGGCCACGCGGCGGGAGACGGCTCGGCGAGGCATGCCTAGCCCCCGGAGCTCGCCAACTCGGCGCCACCGGGCACGGTGACGTCGTCCGGGTCGTCCAGCCACCCGTACGGAAGGGTCACCCGCCCGGGCGAGCCCTGCCGGCCGCGCGGCCCCGCCGCGTCCTCGGGCAGCGCGGTCGGCTCGAGCTGGCCGAGTAGCTCGTCCAGCTCGGTCAGCGAGGACACCATGCCCAGCCGGCGCCGCAGCTCCGGGCCGGCCGGGTACCCCTTGAGGTACCAGGCGACGTGTTTGCGCAGGTCACGGATGCCCTTGTCAGTGCCGAGGTGCTCGCAGAGCAGCCGGGCATGCCGGGCCAGGGTGTGCGCCACGTGGCCGAGGGCCGGCGTCTCGGGCAGCGGGCGGCCCGTCAGTGCGGCCTCCAGCTCGCCGAACAGCCAGGGCCGGCCGAGGCAGCCGCGGCCGATCACCACGCCGTCGCACCCGGTCTCGGCCATCAGCCGCTGCGCGTCGGGGGCGCTGAAGATGTCGCCGTTGCCCAGTACCGGCAGGTCGGCGGGCAGCGCATCACGCAGTCGGGTGATCGCCGACCAGTCGGCCTGGCCGGAGTAGCGCTGGGCGGCGGTACGGGCGTGCAGGGCCACCGAGGCCACCCCGGCGTCGGCGGCGATCCGGCCCGCCTCGAGGTAGGTGTGGTGCTCGTCGTCGATGCCGACCCGCATCTTCACGGTGACCGGGATGCCGGCCGGGCGCGCGGTGTGCACGGCGGCGGTGACGATCCGCTCGAACAGCCGGCGCTTGTACGGCAGCGCCGCGCCGCCACCGCGGCGGGTGACCTTGGGCACCGGGCAGCCGAAGTTCAGGTCCACGTGGTCGGCCAGGTCGTCGTCCACGATCACCTGGATCGCGGCCGCCACGGTGGCCGGGTCGACCCCGTAGAGCTGCACCGAGCGCGGCGACTCGTCCGCGTCGAACCGGATCATCCGCAGGGTCTCGGGGTGCCGCTCGACCAGGGCCCGGGAAGTGATCATCTCGCAGACGTACAGCCCGGCGCCGTGCTCCCGGCACAACCTGCGGAAGGCGGGATTGGTGACGCCGGCCATCGGGGCGAGCACCACCGGCGGGTCGACCTCGAAGGGGCCGATCCGCAGCGCCGTCCGACCGGTCGCCCGCATCGGGGCGAGGGCGGTCAGCGTCGCCACCTGACGGTCACCAGCCGTTCCCTCATCTGTACGACGGTACCGGGGTGGGCGACAGCACTTGACAGCGCACCCGTCTCAGCAGTGGGCTGCCGGGTTAGCGTTCGCCATCGGCCTCGCCGCGCGGCGGTGCCGATACGCCGGGAAAAGTACACCCGCTGTGGCGCGCCGAACTGGCCACACAGCGGGCCGGGGTAGTTCATACTGTCCCCCGATCAGGCAGAAACCGCAGCTCAGGACCGATTCGAGACGCCGGAGAGAAGCCAGTCGATGTTGCCGCGCCCGACCCCGTACCGCCATTCCGACATGCCCTCCGAGATGCCCTCCGTGGTACCGGGTGAGGTGGTCGAGGCGCCGGATCCGAACTGGGAGCCGGCACGGCTGGAGCGCCCGGCCACCACCGAGCCGGAGCGCGGCCCCCGGATGGCCATCCTGAGCATGCGCGAAGTTCGCCCGATCGCGGACTACGGCGGACTCCTGGAGGCCGAGGACGTGCTGCGGGACGCACTGTCCGCCGGCCTCTACCGGGTGGTGCTGGCGTCGCCCCGGTTCAGCCGCCCGCCGTTCCACCGGCCGGTGGTGCGCCGGGTGCTCGGCTCGAGCCGGCTGGTGCACCCGTACCGGATCGAGCACTTCCAGCGCCACGGCGAGCCGGCCGACGTGCTGCTCGTGCTGGCCCGCGACCTGCGGGACGCGTCGGTGCTGGTCGGCCTGCCGGACTGGCACGAGCTCGGGCACCTGGTGATGATGCACGTCTCGGTCGTCACCGAGCGCGACCTGCGCGGCTTCCCCGAGCTGGTCGCCCAGCTGCGCCGGCGTGTCGACGTGCTGTTCTGCGGCAGTGAGATGCCCCCGCTCGGGCACCTGCGGTCGGACCGATTACGCACCGTCGGCGTGATACCACCGCTGCTGGACGTGCTGGCGTTCCCGCCGAGGACGGAGGCCGAGCGCACCATCGACGTGTTCAGCCCGAGCCAGCGGCCGCCGGCGCAGCACCGGCTGCTGCAGCACTGGGCGGACGCCAACGACGGCAGCTACCAACAGGACATCGGCCAGCTCGGCGCGATCACCTCGCTGGTGCAGCACCGGCGGATCTTCACCACGATGGCCACCCGGTCCCGGCTGTTCCTGACCAACTACGACCAGTTCGGTGCGCGCCGCCACGCCGGTGCGCACCGCGAGGTCGGCCCCCGCTTCTACGAGGCGATGGCCGCCGGCTGCGTGCTGGCCGGCGACCTGCCGGTGGGGTCGCGGCAGTTCGGCGAGTACGTCGCCGACGCCCACCCGCTGCAGTTCCCCGCCGATGCGCACCGGCTGCCCGCCGAGGTGGCCGAGGCGTTGGACGACCCGGCGGAGAGCCAGCGCCTCGGCAGGCTGGCCAGGGCGGCCGCGCTGCGGCGCAACGACGTGGCACACCGTTGGCGGGACATGGCCGAGCTGGCCGGGATCCCGGTCTCGCCGGGCATCGAGAACCGGATCGCCCAGTTGGCCGACATGGCGGACTCCGTGCTGGCCGGCCGCGGCGGGCACGACGACCCGGTGGCCGAGAGCTACGCCAGGGCCGCCGGCTTCCCGGGCGACCGCCCGCCGGACAGCTACCCGTCCGAGGACTACCGGCCCGAGGACCACCGGGCCCCGAGCCACCCGACC
>DASYLM010000137.1:0-9901 GCA_036009565.1 Pseudonocardia sp.
CCGGGGCGTGCCGTGCCTGGTGCTGGCCGGCCAGGTCAGCGTCGGCCGGCGGGAGGCGGCGGCCGCCGGGGTGGAGGCCGCGTACTCGGTGTCCGAGCACGCCGGCGGTGTGGAGGCCTCGATGGCCGACCCGGCCGGCACGCTGGCCGCGCTGGCCGAGCACCTGGCCGGCCAGTGGCGCACCCCCGGCAGCGCCTGACCGGCCCGACACCGATTCGTGCAGCGCCTCACGATGCCCGGGTAGCATTCCGTGTGTCACCATGAACTACAGGCAACAGCGCGGGGCGGAACATTCAGGACGACGCTTGTGTTGTGTATGGCGTTGGATGGGTGAGGACCCGCTACGTGAGCGAACGGCGAGGGAGAGCAGATGTCGGTCGACAACAGCACCACCACCACTGAGCAGACGCATGGCGTGGAGCTGACTGAGGCGGCCGCGGTCAAGGCGAAGGCGCTGCTGGACCAGGAGGGGCGCGATGACATGCACCTGCGCATCGCGGTGCAGCCGGGCGGCTGCTCTGGCCTGCGTTACCAGCTGTTCTTCGACGACCGCTCGCTCGACGGCGACATCTACCGCGACTTCAACGGGCTGCGGGTCGGGGTGGACCGGATGAGCGTGCCGTACCTGCAGGGTGCGGTCATCGACTTCGTGGACACCATCGAGAAGCAGGGCTTCACGATCGACAACCCGAACGCGGGCGGCTCGTGTGCCTGCGGCGACTCGTTCAACTAGAGACGCATCCAGGCCTGAATCCACAGCGGCCGGGGCGCGGAGCGATGGCTCCGCACCCCGGCCGCTGTTGTGTTGCTCGCTGAGCTCGGACAGGTCGCGGTTGCCACGGTAAGGTGACCCATCGTGCCCATTGCTGTGACCGGATCAATCGCGACCGACCACCTCATGCACTTTCCTGGCCGGTTCGCCGACCAGTTGGTGCCCGACCAGCTGGAACGGGTGTCGCTGAGCTTCCTCGTGGACGACCTGGTGATCAGGCGAGGCGGGGTGGCCGGAAACATCGCGTACGCGATGGGGGTGCTCGGGGAGCGGCCGCTACTGGTCGGCGCGGTCGGCCCGGACTTCGCCGACTACCGCGCCGACCTCGAGCGGGCCGGGGTGGACTGCACCCGGGTGCACGTCTGTGACGATGTACACACCGCCCGGTTCATGTGCACCACCGACGCCGACATGCGGCAGATCGCGTCCTTCTACACCGGCGCGATGGCCAGGGCCTCGGAGATCTCGCTGACCGAGTGGGTCGGCGGCCCCGGTGGACCGGACCTGGTGCTGATCGGGGCAAACGACCCCGACGCGATGCTGCGGCACACCCGCGAGTGCCGGGAGCTCGGCGTCGCGTTCGTCGCCGACCCGTCCCAGCAACTGGCCCGCATGGAAGGTCCGCAGATCCGCCAGCTGGTCGAGGGCGCCCGGTACCTGATCACCAATGACTACGAGTGGGAACTGCTGCTGCAGAAGACCGGCTGGACCGAGGCGCAGGTCGCCGAGCGGGCCGAGGTGCGGATCACCACACTCGGTGAGCACGGCGCGCAGCTGGTCGGCCGCGACGGCTTCGAGCTCAAGATCGGCGTGGTCCCGGAGACCGGCAAGGTCGACCCGACCGGGGTCGGGGACGGGTTCCGCGCGGGGTTCCTGGCCGGGGTCGCCAACGGGTTGTCGCTGGAGCGGGCCGGGCAGCTGGGTTCGCTGGTGGCCGTGAACGTGCTGGAGACCGACGGGCCGCAGGAGTGGACCTGGGACCGCGACAGCTCGGTCGCCCGGCTGCACGACGCCTACGGCCCGGACGCCGCCGACGAGATCGCCGCCAGCCTGCCGACGCAGAGCTGAGCCTGCCGGCGCCGGGTTGAGTGGGTTGGCACAGACCTGGTGCGGGCCGCACAGACCGCGCAAGCCATGTGCGGGCCGCACCAGCTCTGTGCGAGCCCCGAACACGGACCGCTCTGCTCAGAGCTGCACGGGGTACTGCCGCTCGGGGATCTCCGGACGGATCCGGCCCTCCACGGTGATGCCGTGCCAGAGCATGAAGACCAGCAGCGTCCAGATCCGCCTGCTGTGGTCGAACGGCCCGGCCCGGTGCTCGTCCAGCATCCGGCGCACCGCCTCCAGGTCGAGCAGGTGATCGGTCTGGCTGTCCCGGATGATTCCGGCGGCCCATTCGTACATCTCGTCACGCAGCCAGTGCCGGATGGGTACCGGGAAGCCCAACTTGCGCCGCTGCAGCACGTGCGCCGGCACGATGCCCTCCAGGGCCCGGCGCAGCGCGTACTTGGTGGTACCGGAGGCGTTGGTGCCGGTGATCTTCTCGTCCAGCGGGATCGCGGCGGCCACCCGGAACACCTCGGGGTCCAGGAACGGCACCCGCAGCTCCAGTGAGTTGGCCATGGTCATCTTGTCGGCCTTGACCAGGATGTCGCCGCGCAGCCAGGTGAACAGGTCGACGTGCTGCATCCGCGCCACCGGGTCCCACCCGGTGGACTGCCGGTACCACTGCGCGGTGATCTCGGTGTGCGACCGGCGCGGGTCGAAGGTGCGCAGTACCTTGGCGAGCTGGTCGTCCCGGAAGATCCGGGCGTTGCCGTAGTAGCGCTGCTCCAGCGGCAGCGCGCCCCGGCGCAGCAGGTCCTTGCCGCGCACGCCCTCGGGGATCCGGGTGGACAGCCGGCCCAGCGCCTTGCGCACCCCACCGGGCACCCGCTCGAACGGCGCCAGCGACAGCGGCTCGCGGTAGATCGTGTAGCCGCCGAACAGCTCGTCCGCGCCCTCCCCGGACAGCACCACCTTGACGTGCTGGCGGGCCTCCCTGGCGATGAACCACAGCGGCACGAGCGCCGGGTCGGCCACCGGGTCGTCCAGGTACCAGACGATCAGCGGCAGCGCCTCCATCATCTCGTCCGGCTTGACGGTGCGCACCACGTGCCGGACCCCGATGGCGGCGGCCGACTCGGCGGCCACGTCGACCTCGGAGTAGCCCTCCCGCTCGAACCCGGTGGTGAAGGTGATCAGGTTCGGGTTGTGCTCCTTGGCCAGCGCGGCGATGGCGGTGGAGTCGATGCCGCCGGACAGGAAGGCGCCGACGGTGACGTCCGCGCGCATGTGCTTGGCCACCGAGTCGCGCAGCACGTCGGCCACCCGGTGGTGCAGTGCGTCCCGGTCGTCGGCGCCGATGAGCGGAGTGGGGGAGAACACAGGGTCGAAGTACCGTTCGCTGGCCGGCTCCTCACCGGGGCGGACGGTGAACATGGTGCCGGACTCGATCCGCCGGATCTCCCGATGCATGGTGGCCGGCTCCGGCACGTACTGCAGCAGCAGGTAGTGCTGCAGCGCGGGCAGGTCCAGGCTCAGCGTGCCGGGCTCGGCGAGCTCCTGCAGGCACTTCTTCTCGCTCGCGAACGCGGTGCCGGCGGGCCCGGTGCTGACGTAGAGCGGCTTGATGCCGAACGGGTCCCGAGCGCCGAACAGCACCCGGCGCTCGGCGTCCCAGATCAGGAACGCGAACATGCCGCGCAGCCGGCGCACCGCGTCGGCGCCCCAGTAGTGGTACGCGGCGACGACGACCTCGCCGTCGCCCTCGGTGCTGAACGTGGCGCCGTGCTCGGCGATCAGCTGTTCGCGCAGCTCCAGGTAGTTGTAGACCTCACCGTTGAACGCCAGCGTGTAGCGCCCCTCGGCGTAGTGCAGCGGTTGGTGCGAGCTCTCCAGGTCGATGATGGCCAGCCGGTTGAAGCCGAAGACCACGTCCTGGTTGTGCCAGACGTCGGTCTCGTCCGGACCGCGGTGGCGTGAGCAGTGCAGTGCGCCGGTCATGGCGCCCGCCCGGTCCGGCGCATCGCCGCGCGCGGTCAGCAGTCCCAGTAGTCCACACACGCGGCGTGTTCGCCCCTTCCACCTGTGGGTGCCGGTGGGCCCGTCGAGGCTGTCGAGCCGCGCGCGCCGGCGCCGTACTCGCGCACCAGCCACGACGCCGGTCCCGGCGCCCCAGACCCGTGCCGGTCCGAGGCGGCCCAGTATGCCGGTCCGGTTCCGGCGACATGCGCGCGCCGCCCACGTACCCAGACGCGAGACCGGGGCTCAGTTCTTATAGGCTGCGCCCTAGGTAGTTGCCGTTGCGCCAATTGGCGCAATCGGGCGACGTCGACCAAGTGTGGGAGGCAGCGAGCTGTGGGCGACGTGAGGCGCACTCGGTTCGGGCGGGCGATCAAATTTGCCGTCCTTGCCGCCGTCGTGGCGGTATCGGCGAGTGGTTGCTCGGTCAACGAGGTGCTGCGTTTTGGCTGGCCGGTAGGGGTCACCCCGCAGGCGCTCGAGATGCGGCAACTGTGGACGACCCTGGTGGTCGCATCCCTGGTGGTCGGCGTCATCGTCTGGGGCATGACGATCTGGGCGGTCATCTTCCACCGCAAGAAGGGCGAGGGGGAGCTGCCGAGGCAGTTCCAGTACAGCCTGCCGGTGGAGATCGTCAGTGTGGTGCTGCCGACGATCATCGTGGCGGGCATCTTCAGCTACACCGTGGTGGTGCAGAACGACGTCGACAAGCACATCCCGAAACCCGACGTCAGAGTCAACGTCACCGCATTCCAGTGGAACTGGAAGTTCGACTACCCGGACAACCCGACGGGCCGGCCGATCAGCACGCTGGGTACCAGCGAGACGATTCCGCTGCTCGTGCTGCCGACCGACCGCAGCATCGAGTTCACCCTCGACTCCCAGGACGTCATCCACTCGTTCTTCGTGCCGGAGTTCCTGTTCAAGCGGGACGTCTTCCCGGACCCCGAGAAGAACGACACCGACAACGTCTTCCTCATCGACAAGATCGATAGGGAAGGTGCGTTCGTCGGTCGCTGCGCCGAGCTGTGCGGCAGTTACCACTCCGCGATGAACTTCGAGGTCCGCGCGCTGAACCCGGACCTCTACGGCCGCTACCTGCAGCTGCGTACCCAGAACAACCCGATCACCGGGGTGCCGAACACAGCCGGCGAAGCGCTGGCCGCACTCAACTGCGGCGAGTTGTGCGCGCCGGAGGCCACCACCACCTACCCGTTCCACACCGACCGCACCGAGCGTTCGGCGTCGGTCCGGTCGAGCAGCTGACAGAAGGGGAGTGGCGGCGCGATGAAGGTTGAATCTCGGATCTTCGAGATCTGCACGGCGTTCTTCTTCCTGTGCGCGATCGTGTACGGGGTCCTGTCCCATGAGGCGGTCGGCATCGTCGGCCTCACGCTGACCGGCGGTCTGTCGCTGATCATCGGCACCTACTTCCGGTTCGTCTCGCGGCGGCTGGAGACGCGCCCGGAGGACAACCCGGACGCGGAGATCTCCGACGGTGCCGGTGAGGTGGGCTTCTTCAGCCCGGGCAGCTACTGGCCGATCGGCCTGGCGGCCGGGGCCGCCCTGGTCGGGATCAGCGTGGCCTACTGGATGATCTGGGCGCTCGTCATCTCCGGTGCGATCCTGATCTTCATGGTGGGCGGGCTCCTCTTCGAGTACCACCTGCCGCGCTCGGACCACTGAGAGCGTGGCTCCCCGGACGGCGGTGATCTCGAGCGCTCGGCTGCTGCTGCGGACGCTCACCGCGCACGACGCCGAGCGCACCCTGGCCGCGTCCGACCTGGACCGCCCGGCCTACGCGGACGGGTACCCCTCGGCGTTCGCCACCCAGGTGCTGCGGCTCGTGGCGCTGTACCCGGCGATCGACCAGGAGACCGACGAGGGCGCACCGGACCTCGGCCCGTGGTTGCTGCTGCGGCGCTCCGACGACGCGGTCATCGGCACGATCAGCTGCGCCCGCACCGGTGACCCGGTCGAGGTCTCCGTCGGTTACGACATCGCGTCGTCCTGCTGGGGCGAGGGCTACGCGACGGAGGCGCTCGGCGCGGTGGTCGAGCACCTGCTCGGCCAGCCCGACATCGGCCGGGTGTGCGCGGAGGCGAAGATCGACCACGCGGCCAGCCGCCGGGTGATGGAGAAGTCCGGGATGCGCTGGCAACGCGACGAGGTTGCCGAGCACGAGGGCCGCGAGGTCAAGCTCGCGCACTACGCGATCGACCGCCCAGAGCCGGTCTGACGTCCCCGGAACAGCTCGGTGGCCGCCGAGCTGTTCCGGGGAGGCCGCCGCCCGCCCATTAGTCGGCCGCGGGGCAGGGCTGGGCGACAGCCGCCACCGCCGGGACCTTCTCCCGCTGCCGCGCGGTGGCCAGCACCGATCCGGTCAGGATGAGCACGAACGCCGCGATCACCGGCAGGGTCAGCGGCTCACCGAGCAGCAGCACACCCGCAGTGACCGCGACCGCCGGGTTGACGTAGGTGAACACCATCGCCCTGGCCGGCCCCACCTCGCGGATCAGCTCGAAGAACAGCACGAACGCCAGCGCCGTGCAGACCACCCCGAGGACGCCGAGCGCGAGCAGCACCGCACCCGACGGCAGCTCGCGCGGCCAGGTGGCGATCGCGGGAACGGTGTAGACCAGCGCGGCGAGTGTCAGACAACTTGCGGTCATCAGCAGGTTGGGCACCTCGGCCAGCTTGCGTGCGGCGATCACCGGAGCGGTGGCGTACCCGATCGCCACCAGCAGCAGCTCCACCACCGGCCACCCGGTGCCACCGCCGAGGTGCGGCGCGGCGAGCAGCAGGACGCCGGCCATCCCGAGCCCCAGCCCGGTCCAGCGCACCGGGCCCAACCGGGTGGTGTCCCCGAAGAGGCGGACGACCAGCACTCCGATGATCGGCACCGCGGCGATGAGCAGCCCGGTCATCCCGCTGGTCAGCCGGCGCTCGGCGTCGGACAGCAGCCACCACGGGCCGATGATCTCCAGCGCGGCGAAGGCGAGCAGCGGGCGCCAGTGCTCCCGCAGGATGGCCAGCCCGCCGGCCCTGGCGGCGAGCGGGAGCAGCACCGCCGCGCCGATCGCGGTGCGCGCGAACACCAGCACCGGCACCGAGACGCCGTCCACCGCGACCTTGATCATCAGATACGGGACGCCCCACAGCAGGCACATCGCCGCGAACAGCAGCCAACCTCGCCGACTCACCGAGAACTCCACATCACTCTGGGCCACCGGCAACCGCGGCGCGCCACACCCGAACCGGTCCTACGACCGGACAACACCGCCCAGCGTCGTCCTCATCCCCGCGCGGAGTCTTGAACGCTGTTGCGGAACGCACCCGGGGTCACGCCGACCACCCGCCGGAACCACCGGGTCAGGTGCGCCTGGTCGGCGAAGCCGAGCCGGGTCGCCACGTCGGCCAGCCGCCCACCCCGCTCCAGCAGCCCCTTGGCGTGGGCCACCCGGTGCTGGGCGAGCCAGGCGTAGGGCGGCATGCCGACCTCCTCCCGGAACGCCCGCACCAACTGGTAGCGGGACAGACCCAGCTCACCGGCCATCTCGGCCAGCGACGGCGGCGAGCTCATCCGGTCGGCCAGCCGGCTCATCACCGGGCCGGCCACGGTGGCACCGCGGCGGTGCGGAGCGGGGCCCGGCGTGCTGGCGTGCCGCCGGACCAGCTCGCCGAGCAGCTCGGCGAGCCGGGACTCGCCCTCCAGCGGGTCCTCCGCCCTGGCCAGCACGGTGTGTACGGAGGCCAGCTCGCCGGCCAGTTGCGGGTCGTGGATGACGAGCTCGCGGAAGTGCGGCAGCCCCTCGTCGGGCCCGGTGAGCAGGGCGTGGTGCGGATACAGCACCCGGTAGGTGAAGCCGTCGGGGACAGCGGGTCCGCCGGTGTGCGGCTCGCCCGGTTCGACCAGGACCACCGTGCCGGGGCCGGCGTAGTGCAGCGCGCCCCGGTACCGGATGACCTCGCGCCCGCTGGTGCAGGCGCCGACCGCGTAGACGTCGTGCATGTGCGGGGCATAGTGCCGGCGGACCAGCCGCGCGTGCAGCAGGTCGATGGACGGCCCGCCGCCGCCGTCCACCCGGGTCCAGAACGCCCAGTCCCTGACCCTGTGTTCGCTCGTGCCGCCCATAACCCGCCCAGACCGCCTCACCTGCCGACCGATGCCCGCGCACCCCGCAGAAGGCCTCTGGCGGACGTTACCTGTGCATCTGCCGGACCGGCGCACGAAAAAGGCGCCCCCGACGTGGTCGGAGGCGCCTCTTCCCGCCGTTACGTGCGGTGCCCGGTCAGTTGTCGAGCTGCTTCGGGCGACCGGCCAGCTCGCGCCGGTCGTCCTTGCTGTGCTCCGCCGGGTCGGCCGCCGCGCCGTTGCCGTGTGCCAGCTCGGCGCGAGCCTTCTCCAGTGCGATGGTCTCCTCCGGCGGGTCCGGCCGCAGCAGCGAACCGGCCACCGGGTGACCGCTGGAGCCCAGCTGGTTCATCCGCTTGGGCACCGAGGTGCCCTGGTAGGCCAGCGGAATGGCATGCCCGTGCGAGTCGACCCCGGCCAGCGGCTGGTGCACCTCGATGAACTCGCCGTGCGGCAGCCGCTTGATGATGCCGGTCTCGATGCCGTGCTCGAGGACCGCGCGGTCACTTCGCTGCAGCCCGAGGCAGAGCCGGTAGGTCACCCAGTAGGCCAGCGGCGGGAGCAGCAGGATGCCGATCCGGCCGGCCCAGGTGGTGGCGTTCAGCGAGATGTTGAACTTGTCGGCGATGATGTCGTTCGAACCGAGCAGGACCAGCCAGGCGTAGAAGGTGATCGCCATCACGCCGAGCGAGGTGCGGACCGGCACGTCCCGGGGACGCTGCAACAGGTTGTGCATCGCGTTGTCCTTGGTGAACTTCCGCTCGATCATCGGGTAGGCCCCCGCCACCCCGTGGATGAGCGGCAGGAACAGCGGACTCGCCCAGAACGCCGGCGGGATCAGGTACGTGTGCGCGATGTTGATCTCCCACGGCGGGAAGATGCGCAGCATGCCCTCGGTGAACAGGACGTACCAGTCCGGCTGCGAACCCGCTGAGATGTGCGCCGGGTTGTACGGCCCGAAGTTCCACACCGGGTTGATCTGGAAGATGCCGGCCATGATGGCGATGACACCCACGGTGACGGCGAAGAACGCCCCGCCCTTGGCCGCGAAGGCGGGCAGGATGCGCACGCCGACCACGTTCTTCTCGGTGCGGCCGGGGCCGGGGAACTGGGTGTGCTTCTGGTACCAGACCAGCCCCACGTGCACCGCGATCAGCGCGAGCAGGATGCCCGGCAGCAACAGGACGTGCACGATGTAGAGCCGGGGGATCAGCTCGGTACCGGGGAACTCCGAACCGAAGATCAGGTAGTTGACCCAGGTACCCATCACCGGGATCGACATCACGAAGCCGGACATGATCCGCAGCCCGGTGCCGGAGAGCAGGTCGTCCGGCAGCGAGTAGCCGGTGAATCCCTCCATGAAGCCCATCAGGATCAGCAGGATGCCGATGATCCAGTTCGTCTCGCGGGGCTTGCGGAACGCGCCGGTGAAGTAGGTCCGGAACATGTGCACGACCATCGAGGCGACGAACAGCAGCGCCGCCCAGTGGTGGATCTGCCGGACGAACAACCCGCCGCGGACGTCGAAGGAGATCTGCAGGGAGCTCTCGTACGCCCGGGACATGGACAGTCCGCGCAGGTTGTCGAACACCCCGTTGTAGGTGACCTCCTGCATCGACGGGTCGAAGAAAAGACCCAGGTAGGTGCCGGAGAGCAGCAGGATGATGAAGCTGTACAGCGCGATCTCGCCGAGCATGAAGGACCAGTGCGTCGGGAAGACCTTGTTGAACTGCTTCCGCATCCCGGCAGCGGGGTGGTACCGCTGGTCGAGCTCATCGAGTGCGCCGGCGGCTTTGGCCTTGAGCGCGTTCGAGCTGGTCGTCGGGGTCGTGATGGAACTCATGATCGCCGCTCCCAGAAGCCAGGCCCGACCGCCTCGTCGAAGTCAGCGGTCGCGATGAAGTATCCCTCGTTGTCCACCGTGATGGGAA
>DASYLM010000138.1:0-3592 GCA_036009565.1 Pseudonocardia sp.
GAGGCCTGACCTGGGGTTTCACCGGAAATATGCACCGTGCGGACGGCGGCGCTGTCCCGCTAGGATCGCGGCATGGATCTTGGCGTCGGCCTGCCCTCCACCATTCCCGGCGCGACCGGGGCGGACATCCTGACCTGGGCGCGCGAGGCGGACTCCGCCGGATTCGCCAGCGTCGGCACCCTGGACCGGGTCGTCTACGGCAACCACGAGACGATCCCGACGCTGGCCGCCGCGGCGGCGGTGACCAGCCGGGTCCGGCTGACCACGGCGATCCTCATCGCACCGCACCGCGGTAACGGCGCGATCCTGGCCAAGCAGCTGGCCACCGTGGACAGCATCTCCGGCGGCCGGCTGACCCTGGGCATCGCGGTCGGCGGCCGACCGGACGACTACGCGGCCGCCGGCGCCGACTTCGACGGCCGGGGCGCGGTGTTCGACGCGCAGCTGGCCGAGTTCCGCGCGGTCTGGGCCGGCGAGTCGCGGGGAACCGCCGGGGCGATCGGGCCGGCCCCGGTGCAGTCCGGCGGGCCGCCGCTGCTGATCGGCGGGACGGGCAAGGCCGCACTGCGCCGGGTCGTGAGCCGCGGCGCCGGCTGGATCGCCGGCGGCGGCGGGCTGCCGGTGTTCAACCAGGGTGCCGAGCGGATCCGCCGCGCCTGGAGCGAGGCCGGCCGCGACGGCGCGCCCCGGTTCGCCGCGCTGTCCTACTTCGCGCTCGGCCCGGACGCCGTCTCGCTGGCCGAGGGCTACCTGCACAACTACTACGCGTTCCTCGGCGACTACGCGAGCAACATCTCGGCCGGCGCGCTGACCACCGAGTCCGACATCCGCGACACGGTCGCCGGGTTCGCCGACGCGGGCTGCGACGAGCTGGTGCTGTTCCCCTGCTCGCCGGACGTCGACCAGCTGCGCAGGTTGGCCGACGTCACCCTGCCCTGACCCGGCCGCCGGTAGCCGCAAGCTCTAGGCCAGCAGGTCCTTGACCACGACGTCCACGGACACCTCGCCGCTCCCGTCGAGCACCCGCCACGGGCTGACCCAGTCCGCCGCCGCCAGCTCGTCGTACACCCGCGAGCACCGTCGCTGCAGGGCGTCGTCGGACTCGTAGCTGTCCCGCGCACGGGAGGCGTCCAGCGTCTCCCGCCGCGCCGCCCGCTCGGCGGCGACCTCCCGGGGCACCCGGAGCAGCAGCTGCAGGTCCGGCGCCGGGATCGCGAACCGCTCCAGCTCCAGCGCCCGCACCCAGGCCACGAAGTCCCCGGCGCCGCTCTGGTGCAGTCGGGCCGCACCGTAGGCAGCGTTGGACGCCAGGTAGCGGTCCACCAGCACCACGTCCGACTCGGCCAGCGCGGTGCGCAGCTCGCCGGCCGCCGCCCGCCGGTCCAGCCCGAACAGCACCGCCATGCCGTGCACCGAGTCGGTCAGGTCACCGAGGCGGCCGTGCAGCGCATCGGCCACCAGCGAGCCGTAGACGTCGGCGTCGTAGCGCGGGAACGCGGCCCGGGCGACCCGGGCACCGCCGGCCGACAGGGCCCCGGCCAGCGACTCGACCAGGGTCCGCTTGCCGGCCCCGTCCAGGCCCTCGACCACCACCAGGCGTCCCACGCCGGGCAGGCTAGCCGCCCGCCGCGGTCCCCGACTCAGCTACCCGCCCGTGTGCTCAGGCGATCAGGTCGGCCACCGACGGCCAGCTGGCGGCGAACCCCGGGTGCAGGGTGAGCCCGCCCAGCTCGTCCTGGCGGACCCAGGCGACCTCGGTGCTCTCCGCGCTCAGCGCGGTGATCGGGACCAGCGAGCCGGCCTCGGCGAACACCGTCACGTAGGACCAGCCGCCGTGGTCGTCGACGTACCGGCCGGTCACCGTGTACGCCGACGCCGGCAGCGACGCCTCCTCCCAGGCCTCCCGCGCGGCGGCCTGCTCGGCGGTCTCCTCCGGCGCGCGCGCACCGCCGAGCAGACCCCAGGTGTCGCCGTGGTGGCTCCACGAGGCGCGGTGCTGCATCAGCAGCCACCGCGTCCCGTCCTCCGCTCGGTGCCGGGCCAGCAGCCCGGCCGCACCGAACAGGCCCCAATGCCGGTGGCCGCGCGCGCAGCGCGTCCACCCGTCGCCGGCCGGCACCGGTGGCCCGACCTCAGTACCGGTAGTGGTTGGGCTTGTACGGGCCCTCGACGTCCACCCCGATGTACTCGGCCTGGTCCTTGGTGAGCTTGGTCAGCTCACCGCCGAGCGCGAGCACGTGCACCTTGGCGACCTTCTCGTCAAGGATCTTGGGCAGCATGTAGACGTCGTTGTTGTACTCCTCGTGCTTCGTGAACAGCTCGATCTGCGCGATCGTCTGGTTGGCGAAGCTGGTGCTCATCACGAACGACGGGTGGCCGGTCGCGTTGCCCAGGTTCAGCAGCCGCCCCTCGGACAGCACGATGATCGAGTGCCCGTCCGGGAACACCCACTCGTCGACCTGCGGCTTGATGTTGATCCGGTGGATACCCGGGTAGCGGGCCAGGCCGGCCATGTCCAGCTCGTTGTCGAAGTGCCCGACGTTGCCGACGATCGCCTGGTGCTTCATCCGGGCCATGTGGTCGGCGGTGACGATGTCCTTGTTGCCGGTGGTGGTGATCAGGATGTCGGCCTTGTCGATCACCGACTCCAGCGTGGCGACCTGGTAGCCCTCGAGCAGGGCCTGCAGCGCGCAGATCGGGTCCGCCTCGGTGACGATCACCCGGGCCCCCTGCGCGGACAGCGCCTGGGCCGAACCCTTGCCCACGTCGCCGTAGCCGGCCACCACCGCGACCTTGCCGCCGATCAGCACGTCGGTACCCCGGTTGATGCCGTCGACCAGCGAGTGCCGGATGCCGTACTTGTTGTCGAACTTCGACTTGGTCACCGAGTCGTTCACGTTGATCGCCGGGAACAGCAGCTGCCCCTGCTCGGCGAACTGGTAGAGCCGGTGCACCCCGGTGGTGGTCTCCTCGGTGACACCGCGGATCTCGGCGGCCATCCTGGTCCAGCGCTGGGGGTCGGCCGCCAGCGCGTTGCGGAGCGTCTCCAGGATGACCTTGTACTCGTCGGAGTCGTCGTCCTCGGCACTCGGCACCACACCGGCCGCCTCGTACTGCACGCCCTTGTGCACCAGCAGGGTGGCGTCGCCGCCGTCGTCGAGGATCATGTTCGGCCCACCGTCCGGCCAGGTCAGCATCTGCTCGGTGCACCACCAGTACTCGTCCAGCGTCTCGCCCTTCCAGGCGTAGACGGAGACGCCCTGCGGGTTGTCCGCCGTGCCGCTCGGGCCGACGACGGCCGCGGCGGCCGCGTGGTCCTGGGTGGAGAAGATGTTGCAGCTGACCCAGCGGACGTCGGCGCCGAGGGCCACCAGGGTCTCGATGAGGACCGCCGTCTGGATCGTCATGTGCAGCGACCCGGTGATCCTGGCCCCCCGGAGGGGCTGCCCGGCCCCGTATTCCCGGCGCATGGCCATGAGACCCGGCATCTCGTGCTCGGCGAGCTGGATCTCCTTCCGGCCGAAGGTGGCCAGCGACAGGTCGGCGACCTTGAAGTCGGGGGTGGGGGCTGTCATGGGATGGGCGTCTCCTC
>DASYLM010000139.1:0-9947 GCA_036009565.1 Pseudonocardia sp.
CAGCCACAGCGAGCCGTCCGGCACCGGCGCCCGCAGTACCGCGCAGGCCGCCACCACCTCGGGCAGCGCCGCCCAGGCAACCTCCCGGCCGGCGGCGCCACCCGGGTCACCGGAGCCAGGCGCGCCGCCCGGGTCGACCACGCGCCCGGCCACCACCTCGGAGGCCAGTGGCAGGTCGAGCAGCTCGGCCAACGCCTCGACACCGTCGACGTCCAGCCGGCCGGCCACCGTTTCCCCCGGGGGCAGCGCCGGTGCCAGCCAGGACCGGTCGAGCAGCACGGCATCGTCGGCCTCGAGCACCGAGCCGTCCGCCGCGCGCAGCCGCTCCGGCGGATCCAGCTCGCCGACCTCGACCCGGTCGGCCAGCACGGCGTCGGCCAGCTCGGCGTAACAGGACCAGGTCAGCGCGGCGTCCGGGGTGCGCTCGGGGTCGCCGAGGCGGGTGATCAGGTCGGCGGCATCGGCGGTGTCGGCCACCGCGGCGTCACCGCGGACACCGATCACCGCGAGCAGCCCGTCGTCGCCGACGGTGTCCCGCACGGCGGCCGGAACGGTGTCGAACAAGCCGGCCAGCGAGCCGGCGGACGGCAACCGCCAGTACCGGGCCCGGCGGCCGGCCAACCGGGCATGCCGGGCCAGCCACCACGCGGTGTACCCGCCGGGAGCCCGCAGCGCCGGCCGGTAGAGCGGATCGGCGGCGAGCACCCGCAGCGCGGCCGGCCAGGCGTCGTCGGCCACCAGGTCGAGGTCCCGGACGGCGACCAGCCGGGACGGCGGCTCCTCGGCGGCGTCCCACCAGAGTTCCTCGTCCGCCAGGTCGTGGTCCGGTTCGGTGGCGTCGTCGTCGACCACCAGCGCGAACGAGTCCAGCACGCCCACCGCGGTGAGCACCCGCCTCGGCCAGCCGTCGGCCAGCTCGGCGGCCAGCACGCCGATCGGCGTGCCCGGCTCCAGCAGTGGCGCGAGCACGGCGTCCGGCAGCATCAGCTCGTCGGCCCGGCACGGCTCGCCGTCGGTGTCCGACAGCGCCAACCCGGCCAGCCACGGGCGGGCGGCCAGCGTGTCGGGTCCGGTCTCCACCTCGGCGAGCAACCCGAGTACCAGGCCGACCAGCGCCCGGGTATCCATGCCGTCCTCGGCCTCGGCCACCGACCGGGTCACCGCCTCGGCCACGCTGTCGTGGTCCAGCAGCTCGGCCGGCCCCGCCTCGGCGGTACCCAGCCGGTACAGCAGCGGGTGCACCGCGTCCGGGTGCACGATGCGCAGACCGGGCAGCTGCACCTCGGCCACCGCGCCGGCCAGCCCGTCGGCGGTTGTGCCGCCGCGGCCCGCCCCGGCACCACCGAAGGACCCGAGACCGGTGAGCGCCAGCGCGGTGCGCGGGCCGGTCACGGTGCGCCCGTCCACCAGCGGCACCGGCAGCGCGGCCAGCTCGTCGCGGGCCGACGGCAGCCCGTCCACCGCCGGGGCCAGCGCTGCGTACAGCTCCCGCCACCAGGACGGCGCCCGCCGCACCCCGGCCAGCCGCTCGGCGAGGCCGGCCAGCGACAGCGTGTTAACGCCCAGCTCGGTGAGCACCGCGCGGGGCGCACCGGCCACGCTGTCCGCGAGCAGGCCGGGCACCACATCGGTCAGCAGCGCGGTCAACGGCCCGGTCAGCACGGACGCCGGTGCCGGCAGGTCGAGCAGCACGCCGTCCTTCGGAGCCACGTCCGGGCCCAGCGCCGTCGGCAGCCAGGCGGCGTCGGTGAGGACGGTGCCGACCGCCGCCCGCAGCGCCGCGTCCAGGTCGGAGCGGGGGAAGCCGGGGCGCGGGGCGAGCGCGGTCCGGTCCGCCGGCGCCACCGTGAGTACGAGTTCCCGGTAGGCGTCGGCGGCGCGCGCCACCACGGCGTCGGTGGCCGGCCCGGTCCGGATCCGCCGCCGGGACGGCTGCATCGGCAGGCTGGCCAACAGCCGGGCCGGCAGCGCCAGCCGCTCGTCGCTCGGGGTCGGCGCGTGCAGGACGTCGGAGTCCAGTGGGCGCGGCCGGCCGTCGGCGTCCAGCGGCAGCGCCCAGCACACCGACCAGTCCGTCCGGTCCTCCGCGGCGCGCCCGTCCGACCGGTCGGCGAGCTCGTCCCAGCGCCCGCTCCGGCGGACCAGCAGCCACCGCTCCGCACCGGGTTCCAGGGTCACCGTGGCGTCCGGGTGGTCGGTCCTGCGGTGCACCACCGCTGTGCCGCCGGGGCCGATCACGGTGAGCTCCACCAGCCACGGCAGCGCCAGCAGAAGGTCCGCGGCGGCGAACTCGGCACCGGTGAGCAGCTCGCCCGGGTCGGTGCCGGCACGGTCCACCGGCAGCCGCACCTCGGTGCTGTAGCCCTCCGGCGGCGCCGGCTCGGTCGGCCCGAGCGGCCAGCACAGCCGCAGCACCGGCGGCCGGCCGTCCCTGCGGCGCAGTTCCTCGGCCGCCACCCCGGGCAGGGCGGCGACCTCGGCGGCGGTGCGGGCGGCGGAGAACGACACGCCGCCGCCGGACGAGGCGATCCTCGGCTCGCCGCTCACCCCGAGCACCGCCGCGAAGCCGACCCCGAACCGGCCGACCGACTCCGAGTCGCGCTTCGTGGAGGCCCGCAGCGAGGCCAGCGCGGCCACTCCGGCGGCGTCCAGCGGCGCCCCGGTGTTGGCCACCCACAGCTCGACCGGGCCGCCGCCGGTAGCTGGGACCAGCCGCACCAGCAACCGCCCGGGCGTACCGGCGCGCTGGGCCGCGTCGGCGGCGTTCTGCGCCAGTTCGACCAACCAGCGGTCCGCGTAGCCGCCGAGCAGCAGGTCTTCCTCGGCGTTCGCGTCCTCCCGGAACCGGGTCGGCGAGTCCGCCCAGGCGGCAAGCGTGCTGGCCCGCAGCGCGGCGGTGCCGAACGGATCTACCTCGGGGGGAGCCAGCTCGGACCGCTCAGCGTTCATCGGGACACTAACGGGGCTCCAGCTCCACGCCGTCGTCGTAGACCAGCTCGCCGATCGGCGACAGCGGGCCGCCGTCGGACTCGACGTCGGAGTGCGCGCCGCAGCCGTACTCGGCGTGCACAACGGCGCCGTCGGCCGGGGCGTACTCGTTCGCGCAGGCGCCGAAGGCAGCACGCAACGAGCCGGCGAGCGGTAGGTAGAAACCGCAGGTCCCGCAGGTGCCGGGGGCGGCCTTGGCCATGTCGGCGCGCGGGCCGTGGTCGCCGTCGCGCCAGCGCTCGGTGGCCTCGACCCGGCCTTCCCGGCTGAGCACCTTGGGCCGGCCGAGTCCGACCTCGTGCGCCGTCTCCTCGACCGCCGGGTCGTCCGAGTGCAGGTAGCCGGGCACCAGTCGGGCGTCGTCCGGGTCGGTCGGCAGCAGGTCGCCGACGCCCAGGTCGCCGGCCCGCACCCGCTCCTGCCAGGGCACCCAGGCAGGCGCGACCAGCGCGTCGGGGCCGGGCAGCAGCACCGTCTCGCTGATCGTGACCCGCTCGTCCGGGCCGCCGACCGCGACGGTCACCCCCCACCGCCAACCCCGGTAGCCGGGCTGCGCGGCGGCGAAGTAGTAGGTGGCGGAGTGCTCGTCCTCGCCGAGGACCTCCTCGAAGCCCAGGATCGCCGCCTCGCCGGCCAGCTCGACGGCCGCCGCACGGGCCTCGTCCACCGAGGCCATCAGCCTGGGGTCGCCCGGTACCTCGGGGGCGGCACTCGTCGGGGCCGGCACGGCTTCGTCCGGGGCTCGGTCGTAATCGGGAGATGCGGAGATCACGGGGTCAATTGTGCCACTCTCGGCGGCATGCCCCCCCTGGTGACCCGTGTGCTGGTCGCCGTGCTGCTGCTCGGTGCGCTGACCGGCTGTCTGCCGACCGGCTCCGAGCAGGCCGAGGCGAGCACGGCAGCGATCACCACAGCGATCACCGCGGGCCTGGCCGCCGGGGTACCTCGGCTGCACCCGGAGGTCCTCGGCACGCTGCCGCACGACACCACCGCGTGGACCGAGGGCCTGGAGATCGACGGCGGCGTGCTGTACGAGAGCACCGGGCTGGCCGGGAAGTCGCGGCTGCGTGAGCTGGACCCGGACACCGGGCGGCTGGAGCGCGGCAGCCCGCTGCCGGCCGACCTCTACGGCGAGGGAGCCACCGTGCTCGGCGGCCGGATCTGGCAGCTGACCTGGCAGGACGGTGTCGCGCTCGAGTGGGACCGGGCCACCCTGGCGCCGGTCCGCCAGGTGCCGTGGACCGGCGAGGGCTGGGGGCTGTGCCACACCGGGGACGGCCGGGTGATCGCCAGCGACGGCACCGACGTGCTCCGGGTGCGCTCCGGGACCGACCTCGCTCCGCTGGGCGCGCTCACCGTCCGGATCGCCGGGCGGCCGCTGGCCGGGCTGAACGAGCTCGAGTGCACACCGGGCGCGGTGTGGGCGAACGTCTACCAGACCGACTGGCTGGTCCGGATCGACGCGGTCAGCGGGGCGGTCACCGCGGTGGTGGACGCCGCCGGGCTGCTTCCCGCCGACCAGCGCGGCGGCACCGATGTGCTCAACGGCATCGCCGCGATCCCCGGCACCGACGAGTTCCTGCTCACCGGCAAGCTCTGGCCAACCCTGTTCCGGGTCCGCTTCGTGCCCTGAGGCTTCGTGCCCTGAGGGGCCCACCGCCCCGGCGCACCCCGGGGCGAATCCGACAAGATCACCCGTCTCGGCCCCACGGGTACCCGGCCGGGCTAGTCCTTCGTGGGCGCGCCGGGCGGCGGATGCGGAACAATGGCCAGGTGCGCAAGTCCCGGGATGAAGAACCGCCTCGGGTGGCTCGCGCGGGCTGGTCCTCCGGGGCGCGCCGCCGCAAGATGTGGGTGACGGTCGACGGGGGGCACACCCGGGGGCCGCTCCGTGACCCGTTGCGCACCGAGCAGCCCACGCCGCCCGACCACACCGGCGGGCCCGCCTACCCCGGCGACCAGCGTTACTACGCGGACGAGCCGCGCTATACCGGCGACCCGCGCCACAGCGGCGACCCCCGCTACCCCAGCTACCCCGGCGACCCGCGCTACCCCAGCTACCCCGACGACCAGCGCTACGCCGACGGCGGGCACCACAGCGGCGGCTACCCCGACGAGTACCCCGACGACCAGCGCTACGCCGGCGACCAGCACCGCCCCGCGGGTGCCGACGAGCCGTTCGACTACGAGCAGCACGTCGACGACCCGGAACCGGAACCGGAGCCCGAGCAGGGCGACACGCCGAGCGCCCACCGGGCCGAGTCGTCCATGCCGCGCAAGCTGACCGTCACCCGGGTGGCCGCCTGGCGCAGCCGGCAGCTGACCGGGCAGGGCGTTCGGGCGTTCCAGCGGGCCGCCGAGGCCGACGGGGCCGGGCGCTCCGGGCTCACCGCGCTGACCTACGCCACGATGCTCAACTACGCCAACGACGCGGCGATCGCGGTGGCGTTGGCCAACACGCTGTTCTTCTCCGCCGCCACCGCCGAGAGCAAGACCAAGGTGGCGCTCTACCTGCTCATCACGGTAGCCCCGTTCGCGCTGGTGGCACCGGTCATCGGGCCACTTCTGGACCGGCTGCAGAAGGGCCGGCGGGTGGCACTGGCCGCGTCCTTCGTCGGGCGCGGCCTGCTCGCCCTGGTGATGGCCTTCCACTTCAACGACTGGGGCCTCTACCCGGCGGCGCTGGGTGTGATGGTGCTGTCCAAGTCGTTCACCGTGCTGCGCGCGGCGGTCACCCCGAGGGTGCTGCCGGAGGCCATCACGCTGGTCACCACGAACTCCCGGCTGACCACGTTCGGGCTGGTCGCGGGGGCGGTGTTCGGTGCCGGGGCGGCCGGTTTCGCCAAGCTGACCGGCTCCCAGGGCGCCCTGGTCTACACCGCCGCGCTGTGTGTGCTGGGTGTCTGGCTGTGCCTGCGCATCCCGCGCTGGGTGGAGGACACCGAGGGCGAGGTGCCGGCGTCGATGCGGGGGCGGCCGGCTGGCGCCAAGCGGCAGCCGATGGGCCGCCGGGTCGTGGTGTCGCTGTGGGCGAACTGCGCGATCCGGGTACTCACCGGGTTCCTGACCCTGTTCATCGCGTTCGTGGTCAAGGCGCAGACCGTCCAGGACCCGTCCCGCCAGCTGGTGCTGCTCGGCATCGTCGGCGCGGCGGCCGGTGTGGGCAGCTTCGTCGGCAACGGCGCCGGGTCCCGGTTGGACTTCGCCCGCTCGGACGCGCTGGTGTTCGGCTGCGTCGGGGTCAGCGGGGCCGGCGCGGTCGCGGTGGCGGTGCTGCCCGGGATACCGGTGGCGGCGGTCTGCGCCCTGCTCGCGTCCACCGCGAGCGCGCTGGCCAAGGTGTGCCTGGACGCGGTGATCCAGCGTGACCTGCCGGAACGCTCCCGGGCGTCGGCGTTCGGCCGCTCCGAGACAGTGCTGCAGCTGGCCTGGGTCTTCGGCGGCGCGCTGGGTGTTCTACTTCCGCCGGTGTACTGGATCGGTTTCACCTCGATCACCGTGGCGGTGCTGCTGACCGGCGGGCAGGCCGTGCTGGTCAGCCGGGGCGGCTCGCTGCTGCCGTGGATCCGGCACCGCGAGCAGCCGGTGTTGGGAGCGTCCTGACCATGTCTGTTCCCCAGCGCGCCAGCCGGTTGATCGGGTTGGCGCTGGTCGGCGGCGCGGTGCTCACCGGCTGCGGGCAGAGCGGACCGCCCTCGGTGGAGTTCAGCTCGGCCGCCGGCACCGTCTCCACCGGCCCGGCGCAGTACTGCGACCTGGCGGTCACCCAGTGCGCCAACCACCCGGACGCGGTGATCAAGCTCGCCGTACCGCCCGGCCAGCCGCTGCGGATCATCGTGCCCACCGACCTGGCGGCCGCACCGTGGCACGTGGTCTTCTCCTACCGGGTGGCGAACGGCGGCTCGGTGGACGGCCGCAGTCCGGTGTTCCCGCCCAAGGGGCGCACCGACTACCAGCTGGTGCTGCCCGACCCCGCCGACCAGCTGCTGACCGCGCAGGTGCAGCAGTTCGGCGGCAACCCCAGCACCGGCCCGGACGGCGAGATGTCGTTCCCGATCCGCGGCAGCTGGGTCCTGGCGACCAGCTGACCCGCCCCGGGCGGTCGGCCGGCCTCGCGGAGCTGACCCGCCCCGGCGCTCAGCCGGGCTCCCGGAGGGGCGCCCCCAGCCGGAGCTCCACCCGGGCGCCGCCCGACGGCGAGCGGTCCATGCTCATGGAGCCGCCGGAGTCCACCGCGATCCGCCGCACGATGTCCAGCCCGAGCCCGGTGGAGCCGGCCCCGGAGAGCCCCCGTCCCAGCTGCGCGGCCGGCGGGAAACCCGGGCCGGCGTCGTCCACGGTCAGCAGCCCGCCGCCGTCCGGTGCCACTGTCACGATCAACCACATGGGCGTGCCGTTCGGGGTGTGCGCGAAGACGTTGCCGAGCAGTGCGTCCAGCGCGGCGCGCAGGTCCGGATGCGACACCCGCACCGGTAGCGGCTCCTCCGGCGCGCCGATGCCGATCACCCGGGCGGTGTCCTCGGCCAGCGCCGACCAGAACCGCACCCGTTCGCTGGCCACCGCGACGAGGTCCGCCACGGCGGCGCCGGGCGCGCGGCTCCAGCGGACGGTCCGGATCACCTCGTCCACGGCCTGGCTGAGTGCGGTGAGGTCGGAGTCCAGGCGGGCGGCGGCCGTCCGGTCGGGCAGCCCGTCGATCCCGAGCCGCAATGCGGTGAGCGGGGTGCGCAGCCGGTGGGTGAGGTCCGCCGAGCGCACCCGCTGGGCTTCCATCAGGTGCTCGACCCGCACCGCCAGCCGGTTCAGCGCGGCGCCGACCCGGTGGGTCTCCGGTGGACCGCCGGGCTGGATCCGGGCGCTCAGGTCACCCTCGGCGATGCGCTCCGCGCCGGCACTCAGGGCGTGCAGCCAGCCGACCTGGCGGCGGACCAGGAGCTCCGCCACCAGCACCCCGCCGAGCAGCAGGGCCAACGCCAGCCCGACGACCAGCAGCCAGCTGCCCAGCGCGGCCCGCTCCCAGCTGGAGTCCGGCATCGCCACCCGGACCACCGAGGACGACCCCCCATCGGGCCCGCGCGCGGGCAGCAGCACGTCCACCCGCCCGTCCAGCCCGATCGTGGCCGCACCCCGGCGGGCGGCGGCCAGCACCTCCGGGTCCAGCGGCGCGGGCACGCCGAACACCCGGCCGTCCGGCCGGTAGATCGACACCGCCAGCCCGCCGTCCATCGGCTCGGTGGGCAGTGTCCCGGCCGCCACGGTGTCCGCGACCGGCACCAGACCCTGCGCCCGGGTGACGGCGTCCAACAGCGCGTGGTGCTGGTAGTCCGCCCTGGTCAGGATGAGCACCGGCGCCATCAACACCAGCAGCGAGGCGCCCAGCAGCACCGCGACCACACCGGTCAGCTGGCCACGCACGGCTCACGCCCCTGGTGCGTCCAGCCGCAACCCGACACCCCGGATGGTGTGCAGGTAGCGGGGCGCCTTACCGCTCTCCCGCAGTTTGCGGCGCAGCCACGACACGTGGACGTCGACCGTCTTGTCCGCCGGGCTGTAGGGCGAGCGCCAGACCTCCGCGAGCAGCTCCCGCTTGCTGATCACCTGCCCGGCCCGGCTGGCCATGTAGGTCAGCAGGTCGAACTCCTTCGGCGACAGCGGCAGCGGCTGGCCGTCCAACTCGGCGGTGCGCGCACGCAGGTCGATGGACAGGCCACCCAGCACCAGGTTCGGCAGGTGCCGCTCCGTTCGGCCACCCCGGCGCAGCACCGCGCGGACCCGGGCCAGCAGCGTGCCGAACCCGAACGGCTTGACCAGGTAGTCGTCGGCGCCGGCGTCCAGCACCCTGATCATCCTGCTCTCCTCGTCGTGACAGGTGACCACGATGACGGGGATGTCCGGGACCGCCGCGCGCAGCATGGGGAGCAGCTCGAGCCCGTTCAGATCGGGCAGCGAGAGATCGAGCAGCACCAGGTCCGGGCGGTACCGGATGGCCGCCCGGAGCCCGGCCATCGCGGTGTCCGCCGAGGTGGTGGCATGGTCCGACGCGCCGAGGGCCTGAACCAGCCCCAAGCGGGTGTTGAGGTCATCCTCGATGACCAGGACGTGCGGCACGGCCGGGGAACCTAGCCGCGATTGCTATAACACTGGTGGCCCATAGAGTAGACTCTGCCACGCTCCGTGGCGGACCGGGGGAATTTTGCCGGTCCGACTCGTCCGAGCCACGAAAGGGCTCGCCCAGTAGGGCGTCTTAGCGGCACTTTAGGGCTTCTTTAGCCCGGTATTATTGATCAACATGCGAGAATTGGGCGACGAACGACGCTCCGCGCGCCCCGCACCACCGCGTTCAACCGACGCGCCGTGCCGAGGGCGAAGAGCGCAAACCACTGGAGGTGCGGTGTGCGGTCATTCCCTACGGCGTGCCCCGCCCCGCCAGCCGCGGCACCTCGAGGGTCCGTCGGAGTTCGGGTTCCGATGACTAACCAGGTGGAAGAGTCGACTCAACACCTTGACGGCGCCGCCCACGCGATCGCCGGCAACCCGCGCCTGTGGCGCACCCTGCTGTTCGCGCACACCCCGGACCCGAGCGGCGAATGCCACGCCTGCTTCGGGGTGCGTTGGCCCTGCGGCACCCGGACCCTGGCCGAGCGGGCCGAGGAGATCCACACGGCCGGCTGATCGTGCACCGGCCTCGCCGGGACGCCGGCGCGCGCACCACCGCGCGCACCATCGCGCGCGCACCACGGCCAGTGCGGTTGTTACCGAGCTGCACACCAGGCAGGTTCTCGCGGCCCGCGGCCGGCCTCTTGTGCAGCTCGGTGACAACAGGCATGAGCTCTACCCCACGAGCGGGCCGCGGACCCGGCCGGACGCGGTGGGGAAGTCGCGGCCGACCGGGCGCGGGGTGTCCGCCGGCACCTCGGGCAGCCAGCTGTGGCCGGGGCCGGTCCAGCCACGTTCGCGCA
>DASYLM010000140.1:0-28259 GCA_036009565.1 Pseudonocardia sp.
GGCGAGCAGTACCAGCGCGAGCACGACGAGCACGGCGACGACCCGGCGGCGGGTGACCCGGAGCCGGGCCGTCACTGAGGGCACTCCTCGAAGGTATCCGACGACGGCGCCGGGGTCCGTCAGGTCGGATCGCGGGTCAACCCGGGGGTCAGGTTTTGTCAGACTGCGGGCCAGATTGCCGGTCATTGCCGGTCAGATAGCCGGTCAGATTTCGGTGGCGTGCTGGACCCTCGGGTCGCCGGCGAAGAACGGCCCGATCAGTTCCCGCCAGCGGGGGAAGCGGTCGGACTCGCGGAAACCCTTCGTGTGCGCCTCGAGGGTGTCCCACTCGATGAGCAGTACGAAGGTCGACGGCGACTCGATGCCGCGGACCATCCGCGCGTTGCAGAACCCCGGGGTGGCGGCGGCAAGTGGCAACGCCTCCCGGTACGCGGCGGCGAAGTCGTCCTCGCGGCCGGGCTGAATGGCGAACTCTGCTATCTCCAGGACCATGCGCTCATCATGGGCGGGCGTGCCGGGAGCCGCGACTCGGTGGGCTGCGATCCCCGGCTCGGTGCGCTGGGAGCCCCGACTCGCGCGGGCGGCGGGCGGGTACCCCTTGCCCGGTGCCATTCCTCACGTCGGGGTGGCCCCGGCTGGCGTCCGACTGAAACTTAGGCCAGACTCAGCATTGCCTAGGGGAGTATCCCGCAATCGGCGACATCGTCAGCACGGCGGCAGAGCGCCCGGTGTCATCGGCCAGCGAAAGTTGGCGGGAGAGACTTCGGTCCATGACCGATGATCTTGTCCGGAGGCGTTACCAGTGAATGTCCCAGTGTGGCTGTGGTTCGTTACCGTCGCCGGCTTGCTGGCGGTGATCCTGGTCGACCTCTTTGTGGTCGACAGCCACCCGCACCGGGTGAAGTTCGCCGAGGCGACCCGCTGGGTCCTGTGCTACCTGGCGCTGGCGGTCCTGTTCGGGCTCGGTGTCTGGTACTTCGCCGGTGGCACCTCGGCAGGCGAGTTCTTCGCCGGCTACCTCACCGAGTACTCGCTCTCGGTCGACAACCTGTTCATCTTCGTGATCATCATGACCGCGTTCCGGGTGCCGGAGGAGCACCAGCACCGGGTACTGCTGGTCGGTGTGGTGATAGCGCTGGTCATGCGCGGCGCGTTCATCGCCGTGGGCGCCGCGGCGATCGCAAACTTCAGCTGGGTGTTCTACCTGTTCGCGGTGGTGCTGCTGGTGACCGCCTACCGGTTGGTGCGCAGCCACGGGGAGTCGGACAAGGAGTACAAGGAGAACAGCGCGCTGCGGCTGCTGCGCCGGGTGCTGCCGGTGACCGACGAATACCACGGCGCCCGCACGGTGGTCCGGATCGAGGGCAAGCGTTGGGTCACCCCGATGCTCGTGGTGATGATCGCGATCGGCACCACCGACCTGCTGTTCGCGCTCGACTCCATCCCGGCGATCTTCGGGCTGACCAAGGAGCCCTACCTGGTCTTCACCGCCAACGCGTTCGCGCTGATGGGCCTTCGCCAGCTGTACTTCCTGCTCGGCAGCCTGCTCAAGCGCCTGGTGTACCTGTCCTACGGCCTGTCGGTCATCCTGGCCTTCATCGGCGTCAAGCTGGTGCTGGAGGCGCTGCACGAGAACGAGCTGCCGTTCCTCAACGGCGGCGACCCGGTGCCGGTGCCGGAGGTCGGGATCGCGGTGTCCCTCGGGGTCATCGTCGGTGTTCTGGCGATCACCACAGTGGCCAGCTTGATCAAGACTCGGCGCGACGAGAACTCGGTGACTAGCACCACCGCGTAGGGTCGGCGCCTCGCGCCCGGCGCACACTTGTCGGGTGAGTACTACCCAGCGGCCGGCTGAGCCCGGCGCCACCGCCCTTGGGTACCAGGTAGATCCGCGCCGCTGGCGGGCACTCGGGGTGACCTTGGCCGCCGGCTTCATGGGACTGCTCGACGTGAGCATCGTGGCGGTCGCGCTGCCCTCGATCGAGAAGTCGCTGGGCGTCTCCGCGTCCGGCGTGCAGTGGGTGGTGTCCGGCTACACGCTGGCCTTCGGCCTGGCCCTGGTGCCGGCCGGGCGACTCGGCGACGCGCTGGGCCGGCGGAAGATGTTCCTGATCTCGCTCAGCGGGTTCGTGCTGACCAGCGCGCTGTGCGGCGCGGCGCCGTCGCTGTTGCTGCTGATCATTGCGCGGTTGGTGCAGGGGTTCACCGCCGGCATGTTGGGGCCGCAGAACTCCGGGGTGATCCAGGACCTGTTCCGGGGTGTCGAGCGCGGCCGGGCGTTCGGCCTGTACGGCGCCTCGGTGGGGCTGTCCACAGCGGTCGGGCCGATCGTGGGCGGGATCGTCCTCGCGGTGTTCGGCGACCCGGAGGGCTGGCGCTGGATCTTCTACGTGAACGTCCCGATCGGCCTGGTGGCTCTCGCGCTGGCGCCCCGGCTGCTGCCCGGGCGGAACGAGGAACAGGCCGCCGACAGGACGCCGGTGCGCCGCCGGCTGGACCCGGTCGGCACCGTGTTGCTCGGCGCCGCGGTGCTGGCGATGATGCTGCCGTTGTTGGAGTACGACCGGTTCCGCGACCTGTGGTGGCTGATCGTGGTGGGTGCGGCGCTGCTGGTCGGCTTCGCCAGGTGGGAG
This sequence comes from Pseudonocardia sp., assembly GCA_036009565.1. Lineage (GTDB taxonomy): Bacteria > Actinomycetota > Actinomycetes > Mycobacteriales > Pseudonocardiaceae > Pseudonocardia. The sequence goes on from DASYLM010000140.1 coordinate 2,634, forward strand.
TCGCGGGTGGCCCGGATCGGGCACCGGCCGCCGCTGCTCGACCCCCGGCTGCTCACCAGCACCCCCGGCTACGCGTCCGGGTCCGCGCTCGGGCTCGCCTACTTCGTCGGGTTCAGTGGGATCTTCATCGTGCTCGCGCTGTTCTTCCAGCTCGGCCTCGGCTACTCGCCGCTGCACTCCGGACTGGCGGTGACCTCGTTCGCGGTCGGCTCGGCGGTCTCGGCGTGGGCCGGCGGCGCGCTCGTGGCGCGCTGGGGCCGGTGGCTCACCGTCTACGGGCTGTGCCTCGTGGTGGTCGGGCTGGTGGTCGCCGCGTTCGTGCTGCGCACCCACACCGGGTCGGCGGCCGCGCTGGTCTCGGCCGTGCCGCTGCTGGTGGCCGGCATCGGCAGCGGCATGGTGATCACGCCGAACATCACGCTGACCCTCGGCGAGGTGCCGGTCCGGATGGCCGGTGCGGCCGGCGGCGCGCTGCAGACCGGCCAGCGGGTCGGTTCGTCGATCGGCACCGCGCTGCTGGCCGGGGTGTACTACACGGTGCTGGGTGTCGCGGGCCAACGTCCGGGCACAGCGATCTTCACCGCGCTACTGTTCGCCGTGGGTTTCGTCCTGGTCGCACTGGCGATCGCGGTTCTCGAGCTGGTCCGTACCGGTGATCGGCGGGTGCTGCCCCAGCCGATCCACGAGGCACTGGGTGAGTGAGCCCCGGCCCGGTCAGCCCGGGATGCGGCGCTCGCTGCTGGCGACGCTGCTCGGCAACATCCTCGAGTGGTTCGACTGGCAGGCGTACGCGATCTTCTCGGTGTTCTTCGCCGGGCAGTTCTTCCCGAGTACCTCGAGCGTGTCCGCGCTGCTCGGCACGCTCGCGATCTTCGCGGTCGGGTTCTTCTTCCGGCCGCTCGGCGGGCTGTTGATCGCCGGGTTCACCGACCGGGCCGGGCGGCGCGGCGGGCTGGTGCTCTCGGTGCTGCTGATGGCGGCAGGCAGCCTGCTGATCGCGGTCAGCCCGACGTACGCGCAGGTCGGTGCGCTGGCGCCGATCCTGCTGCTGCTCGCCCGGATCCTGCAGGGGCTGTCCACCGGCGGGGAGTTCGCCGCGTCCGCCAGCTACCTGGCCGAGATCGCGCCACCGCACCGGCGGGGGTTCGTGACCAGTTTCTTCTACGTGTCCAACGTGATCGGCACGCTGCTCGCGACGGTGCTGGGCTCGGTGCTGGTGGGCAGCCTCGGCGCCGCCCAGATGCGCGACTGGGGTTGGCGGCTGCCGTTCGTCGTCGGCGCGTTGCTGGCACTGGTCGCCCTGTACCTGCGGGCCCGGCTGGTGGAGAGCACCGCGTTCACCGCACAGCGGAGCCGGCCGGAGCGGCCCACCCTGCGCGCGTTCCGCGAGCACCCGGGCGCGGTGGCCAGGGTGGTCGGCTTCACCGTCGGCGGCACGGTGGCCTACTACACCTTCGCGGTGTACCTGCCCAGCTACGCGCAGCAGGTCAAGGGGGTGCCCACGTCGTCGGCACTGTGGGCCTCGATCGCCGCGCAGCTCGTGCTGGTGCTGATCCTGCCGCCGCTCGGTGCCCTGTCCGACCGGATCGGCCGGCGCCCGCTGCTGATCTACTTCGGGGTCGGTTTCGTGTTGTTGTCGGTGCCGCTGTTCGCGCTGATGTCGGCGTCCGGCTGGTCGCTGTTCCTGGTGATGACGATCGGGTTGGTGCTGTTCGCCGGCTACGGCGCGGTGGCCCCGGTGGCGATGGCGGAGCTGTTCCCGACCTCGGTGCGGACCGCCGGCATCGGCCTGCCCTATGCGCTGACCGTGGCCGTCTTCGGCGGCACCGCGCCGTACCTGGTGACCTCGCTGAGCCAGAGTGGCCGGGGTGCGGTGTTCCCGTGGTACCTGGCGGCCACCTGCCTGATCAGCCTGGTCGTCTACCTCACGGCCAGGGAGACCCGCACCGTCGACCTGACCGGGCCGGGCGGGAGCTAGCTCCGGTCGGTGTCGGGGGCGGTCGGTGTCGGAGTCAGACCAGCCGCTCGAGGTGGTGCAGCTCGACGTCGAGCAGGCGGCCGGCCTCGATCCGGGCGGTCATCCAGGTGTGTGTCGGCTGGCGCCTGCGGTCGGTGGGGGAGCCGGGGTTGAGCAGCCGCAGGCCGGTGTCGGCGACCGTGTCCCAGGGGATGTGACTGTGCCCGAACACGAGCACGTCGGTGTCCGGGAACCGGCTCGCGCAGCGCCGCTCCCGGCCACTGGATTGCCCGGTCTCGTGCACCACGGCCAGCCGCACGCCGGCCAGCTCCACCGTGGCCACCTCGGGTAGCCGGGCGCGCAGCTCGGCGCCGTCGTTGTTGCCCACCACGCCGATCAGTCGCCGCGCCCGCGCCTCGAGCTCGTCCAGCAGGGCCGTGCCGACCCAGTCGCCGGCATGCACCACCACGTCCGCCGCCTCGACCTCCCGCCACAGTGGCTCGGGGATCCGCCGGCCCCGGCCGGGCAGATGGGTGTCGGAGATCAGCAGCAGCCGCACCGCCCCATCGTGCGGCACGCCAGCAGCGCCCCGCACGCCGGGATGCCGAACTGTTCTGTCCGGGCGTCAGGCTCCGACGCCGTGCAGCAGCCGGGTCATCGCGGTCCCGCACAGCACCCGGAACTCGGCGTCGGACAGCCCGAGCCGCCCGGCATGCTGCATCGAGATCAGCCCGTGCATCAGCGCGGCGATGCTCAGCGCCACCTCGGCGACCTCGTCTGGGGCGAACAGACCCCGGTGCATGCCCTCGTCCACGGCGGCCGCCACCGCGTTGAGCACCGGGGACTCGTCGGAACGGAAGTCACCGCCGCTCCCGTCACCCTGGTGGTCGTGCAGCAGGGTGTACAGCTTCGGCTGCTCCAGCGCGAAGTCCAGCAGCCCGTTGAGGGTCCGCCGGAGCTCGGCGCGGGGGTTGTCCCTCGGCTCGCCTCGTCGCCAGCGGTCGGTGAGCTCGACCCAGCCCTGTTCGGCCACCGCGCGCAGCAGCGCGTCCCGGTCCGAGAAGTGCCGGTAGATTGCCATCGGGGTGATCCCGACGGCCGCGGCCACCCGCCGCATGCTGACCCTGTCGGCGCCCTCGTCGAGCACGATCGTCCTGGCCGCCGCCGCGATGCGACCCGCGGTGCCGACGGCCATTCGTTCACCGTAGAGCAGCCCCGATTCACCGTATGTGTACGGCGTAGACACAACCGGGTGATCCGCTGTCCGGCTGGCGGCGACATCGCCTCAGGTTGCCTCGGTGTGGCAGTGGTAACACACGGGCGGCGTTTTCCGATGCTCCTAGGAGAGCGTCCGCGCGTTTCCGACCAGCGGAAGGTCGACCGAGCATGCCTCCACCGCCGACCACCGGCCCGCGCCATGCGCGGCGTTCCGGGGTGCGCGGTCGACGGGCGCTCCGACCCCGATCGGGCCAGGACCGCCTCGCCGAGCGGTCGTTCTTCCCGCGGTTGCGTTATCCCTGGCTGGTGGCGGGCGTCGCCGTGCTCGCGCTGTGCTGCGCGGGCGTGGCCGGAGCGGCGGTCATCGGCGCCCCGACCGAGGTGTTCCCCGGCGCCGCCGACGGGAGTACCCCGGTCACCGACCGCGCCTCCGTCGCCGAGACCGCCCCGGCCCGGCCGCTCGCCAAGGGACACCTGGCCAGCCCCGTCCCGGTGCCGATCGCCAACGCGCACGTGCGCTACGAGATCGACGGGCCGGAGTGGGCCGGTTTCGTCACCTTCACCACCGCCCGGCCCGGTCTGGCCGTGCCGGAGACCCCGATCCAACTGCCGTGGCGCACCGAGTTCGACGCGTCCCGGGGCTTCATCCCGACGATCACCGCGCAGAACGCCGGTGACGGTGCGATCAGCTGCCGGATCAGCGTGAACGGCGCGGTGGTCTCCGACGTGACCAGCGACGGCACCCACGGAGTCGCCACCTGCACCGGCAACGTGGTCCGGTAGCCGCTCTTCTCTTCCCCTCCTAGGCTGCGGGGACAGCTAGCGAACGGGGTGGCATGACCGGCAACAGGTTGCGAAGCGTGTGGGACACCCGGGCCGTGCTCGGGGCGTGGTGCTGGATCCCGGCCCCCGCCGTGGTCGAACAGCTGGTGTGGTGCGGCTTCGATTTCATCCTGTTCGACTGCCAGCACGGTGAGTACGGGATTTCCGACCTGGAGCCCCTGCTGCGGGTCACCACGAACACCGAGGTCACGCCCGTGGTGCGGGTGCCCACGAACGACTACTACGCGATCGGGCACGCGCTGGACGCCGGCGCCGAAGTCATCGTCGTGCCGATGGTGGAGACCCGGGAGGACGCCGAGCGGGCGGCCGCGGCGAGCCGGTTCTTCCCGGCCGGGACCCGCAGCTACGCCGGCACCAGGTCCACCCAGGTGCTGGGCGCCGATCCGGAGCAGGTGAACCGGGAGGTGGCCTGTCTGGCGATGGTGGAGACCGCCACCGGCCTGGCCAACGTCGCCGAGATCGCCGCCACCCCGGGCATCGACGGGATCTTCGTCGGGCCGGCGGACCTGGCCATCACGCTCGGTCTGCCGCCCGGTCCGCCGCCGTTCGCATCCGAGGTGGAGAGGGCCATCGACCAGGTGGTCGCGGCCTGCGGCTCGGCCGGCGTGGTTCCCGGGCTGGCCGCCGGCAGTGATTACGCCGCGAGGGGCCTGCGCTTCCTCACCGTGACCGGCGACCGCGCCCTGCTCCGCCGTGGCCAGGCCGAGCTGGCCGCGGCGCGCGGCGCGCTCGGCTCCCGATCAGCCGGCTGACTGACCGGCCGGCGGGCGGTTCGCCGCACCGCGTACCTCCTCGATACCCCGGACCGCCAGCCGGTCGGCGCGCTCGTTCTCCGGGTGCCCGGCGTGGCCCTTGACCCACTTCCACTGCACCCGGTGCGGTCGAGCGGCTGAGTCGAGGCGTTGCCAGAGGTCGGCGTTCTTCACCGGGGCATTGGCCGCGGTCTGCCACCCGTTGTTCTTCCAGCGGGGCAGCCACGACGTGATGCCGTTGCGCACGTACGTGCTGTCGGTGTAGATGCACACCGCCGACGGCCGGGTCAAGCTCTCCAGCGCCTGGATGGGCGCCATCAGCTCCATCCTGTTGTTGGTCGTGGTGCCCGGCTCGCCGCCGTACAGCTCCTTCTCGTGGCGGCCGTACCGCAGCAGGGCGCCCCAGCCACCCGGTCCCGGGTTCCCGCTGCACGCGCCGTCGGTGTAGATGTCCACCGTCCGCCCGGATTCGTCATCCGCCACGCCGGAGAACATACCGATCAGGCGCTCACCAGCCGCGGCTGCGCCACTCCGGGACGGACGGCCGTTGGGCGCCGAGCGTGGAGTCGTCGCCGTGCCCGGGGTAGAACCAGGTGTCGTCCGGCAGCTCGTCGAAGATCCGGTGCTGCACGTCGTCGACGAGGGAGACGAAGTCCTCCGGCGTCCAGGTCTTCCCGACGCCGCCGGGGAACAGCGAGTCGCCGGTGAACAGGTGTGGCCGGTCGTCGCCCCGGTAGAGCAGCGCGATCGAGCCGGGGGTGTGCCCGCGCAGGTGGATCACCTCGAGGTCGAGCTCGCCGATGCGCACCGTGTCGCCGTGGTCGACCAGCAGATCGGCCGGGATCGGCAGCTCGGGCGCGTCGGCGGGGTGCGCGATGGTGACCGGCTCGCACATGCCCGCGACCGCGCCCAGGGCCTGCCAGTGGTCCGGGTGGCGGTGGGTGGTCACGATGGTGCGCAGCTGAGGGCGGTTGTCACCGTGCCCGATGACGTCCATCAGCCGGTCCGGTTCGGCGGCGGCGTCGACCAGCAGTGCGTCCCCGGTGGCCCGACAGACCAGCAGGTAGGCGTTGTTGTCGTATTCGCCGACGGACACCTTGGTGATCGTCAGTGCGTCCAGGGTGCGGCGGGTCGCGGCACCGCCGGGGTCGGTATGACCTGTGTATTCGTCCAGCACGTCCACACCGGAGACACTAGCGGCTCCCGGACGCTCGGGCAGGGGTGAACTACTGGGGGATCGGCGTCTCGTGCACGTGCCGCCAGCGCAGCCCGTGCGGCGCGTTCCGCTCGGACCGCAGCAGCGCGGTCACCCTGCGTGAGGAGGTGTGCCCGTGCTGCACGTGCGTCTCCAGGAACCCGACCAGCACGGCATCGACGAGCTCGGCGGCCACCGTGACGTCGCTGATCAGGATGCGCAGGCCGGGCCGGCTGTTCGCCGCGCCGGCCAACCCGTCCAGCGCCGCCTGCCGGCCCAGTACCTGCCCGTCCACGGTGACCATGGAGAAGTCGGCGGTGTGCGCCGCACGCAGCGCGTCCAGCACGGCGGGCTGGGCCGACGACCCGATCCAGGTGGCCAGGAGCTGGTGTTGTTGTTCGACCTCGGCGACAAGGTGCTCGTCCATGGCCAGGGAGACTACGACGGCCGCGCTGCTGTGGCTGCTGTCCCGTTCGCCATCCGGGGAGGCGGCCATCCGGAGCGTGCACATCGGGCTCAGTCAGTCGGGCCTCGGTGATCACCGGGGTGGCGCCGAGGCCGGCCCCCCAGCGGGGCAGCCAGCCGGGACGCGAAATCCCCCAGCAGACATTAAGCACTCTCAGACGGCGACCGCACAAGCTGAGAGAGGTCTCATGTTCTCAGGATTCTGGTGCGACGTCTGGGTCAATCATCGCTCTGAGCTGCTCTGGGTCTGGACATCGCTTGCTGAGAAGAGTACGAATTCCACATACGGTATGCAGTATGTAACTCCTGATCGCCCGTTCTGGTGAGACGACGAGGAGCTGACGGTCGCATGACGCAGACATCTCCCTGGCGTGCCCCGGAACGGCCCCGCGGTCCGCAATCTCGAGCGGATCTCGGGCGGCCAACTGATCGTCGAAGGGAACTACCCCCGCACTCTTTTCCGTCAAAGGAGACGTCCAGCGTGACTGTCACAGCACAGCCGTACCGCGAGATCGTCGACACCAACGGCCGGATCTATCGGACCGGTGAGTCCGATATCGACATCATGGGCCGCAAACGCAAGTGGATGGTCATCCTGCCGTGGGTCGGCATGATGGGCATCAGCTCGGCCGAGTACGCGTTCGCTTCGGCCGAGGAGACCCTGCACACCGCGCACGGCTGGGGCAGCCTGCACATCTTCTGGATGCTCGGTGTGTGGGTGTTCTTCCAGGCGGCGGTGGCTTTCCCCGCCGGAAAACTCAGAGAGAGCGGCAAACTGCCCGCCCGCTGGGCAATGATGCTCGGCGCCCTCGGCACGCTGCTCGGTTATCTGTCCCTCGCCTTTGCGCCACATGTGGTCGTCGCGTATCTCGGGTTCGGCATGTTCAGCGGCATGGGCGCCGGCATGGTCTACGCGACCTGCGTGAACATGGTCGGCAAGTGGTACCCGGAACGTAAGGGCGGTAAGACCGGCTTCGTCAACGGCGGATTCGCCTACGGCTCCGTTCCGTTCGTGTTCATCTTCGCCACGTTCATGGACCTGACGAACTTCCGCTGGGTCCTGGTCTCGGTCGGCCTCTTCCTGGCCGCGACTGTGGCCGTGGCCGGCTACTTCTTCAAGGACCCGCCGAAGAACTGGTGGCCGGCCGAGGTCGACCCGCTGCGGGAGCCGGACGACCCCCGCGCCCGGCGCGCGATGAAGATGAACCCGCCCGCCGTGCGGCAGTACACCCCCAAGGAGGCCTGGCAGACCGGGCGGGTCGCGCTGATGTGGTTCTGCCTGCTGTGCACCTCGGGCGTGAACATCTTCGGCATCGCCTTCCAGGTGGACATCGGCAACGAGGCCGGTTTCGCCGGCGGAATCGTGGCCACCGCGATGTCGCTCAAGGCCATCGTCAACGGCACCGGGCGCGGTGTGATCGGCTGGCTGTCCGACCTCTACGGACGCAAGCGGTGCCTGATCCTCGTCTGCATCGTGCTCGGCCTGTCGCAGTACGGCATCCTGTGGGCCGCTGAGATCAAGAGCCTTCCGCTGTTCCTGCTCTTCTCCAGCATCTCCGGGTTCGGTGGCGGCGCGATCTTCCCGATGTTCGCGGCGATGACCGCGGACTACTTCGGCGAGAACAACAACGCCTCCAACTACGGCCTGGTCTACAGCTCCAAGCTGGTGTCCGGGCTGCTCGGGTCCGGGATGGGAGCCGTTGTGGTGGCCAACTGGGGCCACGCCGGGGCGTTCACCCTGGCCGGCTCCATCTCGCTGTTCGCCGCGTTCATAGCGCTCTTCCTCAGCGCACCGGGGCGGCCGAAGGCGAAGAGCGGTGACGGCACACCCGATGGCGAGCAGCCGGGGTACGTCCTGACCTGATCGGTGCCACCTCGGCGCGTCTGGCCTGGTTCAGGGAGCCAACGGGACATGAGCCGCATCCGTGCGGCTCATGTCCCGTTCTCGTCGGTCACTCCCGAGCGGCGTCCCGCACCCGCCGAGCTGGCCACCGCCCTAGCGGGCCAGCCGAACCGGGGCGGGGCCGTGCTCCGCGGTGGCGGTTTCGGTAGCAGATTCGGCCGCCTCGGCGGCACTGCGCAGGTACGAGCGGCGGGTGTGCTCGGTGTGCTCGGCCATGATCTGACCGGCTCGGACCCCGTCCCCGCCCTCGATGGCCTCGATCAGCTCCTGGTGCTCGTCCCAGGATGCCTGACCGCGGCTGCGCGCCACCGGCGCGTGCAACCAGCGCACCCGCTGCGCGACCGTCGAGGTCAGCTCGATCAACACGGTGTTCTTGGACAGCTTGGTCACCTCGGCGTGCAGCTCCGCGTTGCACTTGACCACGGCCTCGACATCATCGGCCGCGAGCGCATCGATGCCGCGCTGGTAGATCTGCCGCAGCCGGCGGATGCCCGCCGCGTCCGCATTCTGCGCGGCGAGCGCGGCGGACTCGGCCTCGAGCAGCCGCCGGACCGTCAGCAACTGGTCGGCTTCCTCGGTGGTCGGAGCGTGCACAAATGCCCCGTGCCCTGGCCGCAGCTCGACCCAACCATCGTTCCTCAGCCATTGCAGAGCTTCCCTGACCGGCTGGCGGGACACCCCGAGCAGCGTCGCGAGCTCGTTCTCCACCAGATGTTGGCCCGGGCGCAGCTCCCTGCTGACGATCATGTCCAGGATGGCCGCCTGGACACTCTCGCGCAGCGGAATCGGTCGAACGATCCGTGCGCTGGCCGGTGCTCGAGTCCCGGTCACCGGCATCAGAAGCTCCCAGCCTTGGTTGCCCACCGGCACTGACGCCCAGCCGATGGTTTTGGAGGACTGCTTACAGCATACAGAGTGCAGAGCGTGGACAGCCGGTGAATCGGCTCACCCCCGAAGGGGCGGCACGCCGGGTGTGCGAGGCGACCGGCGGTCCGGGCGGCTGTACCGCGCGGCGGTTCTGTCGGGGGGCACGCCTACCATGGAAGGGGTATCTCCCGGCCGTCGGAAAGGACGTCTGTGGCCGACCGACTCGTAGTACGTGGCGCGCGCGAGCACAACCTGCGCGGCGTCGATCTCGACCTGCCCAGAGACAGTCTCATCGTGTTCACGGGGCTGTCCGGGTCAGGCAAGTCGAGCCTTGCGTTCGACACGATCTTCGCCGAGGGGCAGCGCCGCTACGTCGAGTCGCTGTCGGCGTATGCCCGGCAGTTCCTCGGACAGATGGACAAGCCGGATGTCGACTTCATCGAGGGCCTGTCCCCGGCGGTGTCGATCGATCAGAAGTCGACGAACCGCAACCCCCGCTCCACCGTCGGCACCATCACCGAGGTGTACGACTACCTGCGGCTGCTCTACGCGCGGGCCGGTGTGCCGCACTGCCCGGTGTGCGGGAACGTGATCGAGCGGCAGACTCCGCAGCAGATCGTCGACCAGGTGCTGGAGATGGACGCCGGCAGCCGGTTCCAGGTGCTGGCGCCGGTGGTGCGCACCCGCAAGGGCGAGTTCGCCGACCTGTTCTCCCAGCTGCAGACCCAGGGCTACGCCCGGGTGCTGGTGGACGGCACCGTGCACCAGCTGAGCGACCCGCCCAAGCTGAAGAAGCAGGAGAAGCACGACATCGCGGTCGTCGTGGACCGGTTGTCCGTCAAGGACAGCGCCAAGCAGCGGCTCACCGACTCGGTGGAGACCGCGCTGCGGCTGGCCGACGGCCTGGTCGTGCTCGACTTCGTCGACCTTCCCGAGGACGACCCGGCCCGGGAGCGGCGGTTCTCCGAGCGGATGGCCTGCCCGAACGGGCACCCGGTCTCGCTGGACGACCTGGAGCCGAGGACGTTCTCGTTCAACTCCCCGTACGGCGCCTGCCAGACCTGTTCCGGGCTCGGCGTGCGGAAAGAGGTCGACCCCGAGCTGGTGGTCCCGGACGACGAGCTGAGCCTTGCCGACGGCGCCATCGCACCGTGGGCCGGCGGGCAGTCGGCGGAGTACTTCGGGCGACTGCTGCGGGCGCTGTCCGAGTCCATCGGCTTCCGCGTGGACGCCCCGTGGCGAAGCCTTCCGGCCAAGGCGCAGAAGGCGGTGCTGCACGGGTCCGACGACCAGGTGCACGTGCGCTACCACAACCGGTACGGCCGGGAACGCTCCTACTACGCCGCGTTCGAGGGTGTGGTGCCGTTCCTGGAGCGGCGGATGGAGCAGACCGAGTCGGAGTCGATGCGGGAGCGCTACGAGGGCTACATGCGCGAGGTGCCCTGCCCGGCCTGCAAGGGGGCGCGGCTGCGCCCTGAGGTGCTCGCGGTCACGCTGCGGCACCACGAGCAGGGCGACCGGTCGATCGCCGAGGTCTGCGCCATGTCGGTGGCGGACTGCTCGCACTTCCTGAGCGACATGGAGCTGGACCACCGGCAGTCGATGATCGCCGGGCGGGTGCTCAAGGAGGTGCAGGCGCGACTGGGCTTCCTGCTCGACGTCGGTCTGGACTACCTGTCGCTGGACCGCGCGGCCGGCACCCTGTCCGGTGGCGAGGCACAGCGCATCCGGCTGGCCACCCAGATCGGGTCCGGCCTCGTCGGCGTGCTGTACGTGCTCGACGAACCGTCCATCGGGCTGCACCAGCGCGACAACCGGCGCCTCATCGAGACGCTGACCCGGCTCCGCGACCTGGGCAACACGCTCATCGTCGTCGAGCACGACGAGGACACCATCCGGTCCGCCGACTGGGCGGTCGACATCGGCCCCGGCGCGGGCGAGCACGGCGGCCACATCGTGCACAGCGGCTCGGTCGCCGACCTCGAGTCCCACGACACCTCGCTGACCGGCGCGTACCTGTCCGGGCGGCGCGCCATCCCAACCCCGGAGATCCGCCGCGACCTGGACCCGAAGCGCAAGCTGACCATCGTCGGGGCGCGCGAGCACAACCTGCGCGACATCGACGTGGACATCCCGCTCGGCGGCCTGGTCGCGGTCACCGGGGTGTCCGGCTCCGGCAAGTCCACGCTGATCAACGACATCCTCGCCACGGTGCTGGCGAACAAGCTGAACAAGGCCCGCCAGGTGCCCGGCCGGCACACCCGGATCACCGGGCTGGAGGGGCTGGACAAGCTGGTCCAGGTCGACCAGTCGCCGATCGGCCGGACCCCGAGGTCCAACCCGGCCACCTACACCGGCGTGTGGGACCACGTCCGCAAGCTGTTCGCGGCCACCACCGAGGCCAAGGTGCGCGGTTACCAGCCCGGCCGGTTCTCCTTCAACGTCAAGGGCGGCCGCTGCGAGGCGTGCTCCGGCGACGGCACGATCAAGATCGAGATGAACTTCCTGCCGGATGTGTACGTGCCCTGCGAGGTGTGCAAGGGGGCCCGCTACAACCGGGAGACCCTGGAGGTGCACTACAAGGGCAAGACGGTCGCCGACGTGCTGAACATGCCGATCGAGGAGGCGGCCGAGTTCTTCGCCCCGATCAACTCGATCGCCCGGTACCTGCGCACCCTGGTGGAGGTCGGGCTGGGCTACGTGCGGCTCGGCCAGCCGGCGCCGACACTCTCCGGCGGTGAGGCGCAGCGCGTCAAGCTGGCCAGTGAGCTGCAGAAACGCTCCAACGGGCGGACCGTCTACATCCTGGACGAGCCGACCACCGGGCTGCACTTCGAGGACATCAGCAAGCTGCTCGTCGTGATCAACGGGTTGGTCGAGAAGGGCAACACGGTCGTTGTCATCGAGCACAACCTGGACGTGATCAAGACGGCGGACTGGGTCATCGACATGGGACCGGAGGGCGGCTCGGGCGGTGGCACCGTGGTGGTCGCCGGTACGCCGGAGCAGGTCGCCGCGCACCCGTCGAGCTATACCGGCCAGTTCCTGTCCCGGCTGGTGACCCCGGCCGCGGCCAAGTCGGCGCCCGCCAGGCGCGGCAAGGCGACCAAGTCGACGAGGGCGTCGGCCGCCGCCGGCTGACCGCGCGTCTCTGTCGTACGGCAACTGACGCCGGTGGACCTCGTGACCTGGTCCACCTGTTATGCTGGCGGGGCGACCAGCTCGTCGCGCCTGCGTACTCGTTGCGCTGGCGTGATGTGCAGCAAGCGGAGCCCCGCTCCCACCCGGCTGTCGAACAGATGCCCGGGTCCGGTCCTGCCACTGGCAACAGTGGTGGTGGTGCGTATGCCTCCGTGGCGTACGCCGATCGGTCGGCGGGCCTCGACGCCACTTGGCGACGGGGCCTTTCGTCGTGGTTGAGGGAATCCACTCGAGGTCGTCGACGTTTGATTCAGGACGTTGAGCGTGACGCATGACCCCGAGACAGAGGAGACCCCATCAGCACAGAGACGCGCATTAACGACCGCATCCGCGTCCCCGAGGTTCGCTTGGTCGGACCCAACGGTGAGCAGGTCGGCATCGTGCGCATCGAAGATGCCCTGCGGCTCGCGCGGGAAGCAGACCTTGACCTGGTTGAGGTCGCCGCCCAGGCGCGGCCACCGGTCTGCAAGCTCATGGACTACGGCAAGTTCAAGTACGAGAGTGCGCAGAAGGCCCGCGAGTCCCGCCGCAACCAGCAGCTCACCGTCATCAAGGAGCAGAAGCTCCGCCCGAAGATCGACACCCATGACTACGAGACGAAGAAGGGCCACGTGCGGCGCTTCCTCGAACACGGCAACAAGGTCAAGGTGACGATCATGTTCCGGGGCCGGGAGCAGTCCCGACCGGAGCTGGGATTCCGCCTGCTGCAGCGACTCGCCGAGGACATCAGCGACCTTGGCGTCGTAGAGGCCGCACCGAAGCAGGACGGCCGCAACATGACGATGGTGATTGCGCCGCACAAGAACAAGGCGAAGGTCAAGCCGGCGACTGCGGCCAGCGAGTCCTGAGCCAGCCGGCCGGCGACCCGCCGCATTCGGTCACCTCTACTGAGCGACGAAGGATTTCCCATGCCCAAGAACAAGACGCACAGCGGCACCAAGAAGCGGATCAAGGTCACCGGCACCGGCAAGCTGCTGCGGCAGAAGGCCGGTATGCGGCACCGGCTCGAGGTCAAGTCCAGCGAGCACACCCGTCGTCTTGCCGGCACCACCAGCGTGTCGCCGGCCGACGCCAAGCGTGTCCGCAAGATGCTCGGCGGCTGAGCAGGCCCCACCAGGCGCTCACCGTCACAGACCTACCCACGCCGGCGGCTCGACCCGCCCTCTGACCGAATGAGGATGAAGAAGTGGCACGCGTAAAGCGGGCGGTCAACGCCCAGAAGAAGCGCCGCACGACCCTGGAGTTGGCCAGTGGCTACCGGGGCCAGCGGTCGCGGCTGTACCGCAAGGCCAAGGAGCAGATGCTCCACTCGCTGACCTACGCCTACCGGGACCGCCGCGCCCGCAAGGGTGACTTCCGGCAGCTGTGGATCACCCGGATCAACGCCGCCGCGCGCGCCAACGGGATGACCTACAACCGCTTCATCCAGGGCCTGCGCCTTGCCGAGGTGGAGGTCGACCGCAAGATCCTGGCCGAGCTCGCGGTCAGCGACCCGGCCGCGTTCGCCGCGCTGGTCGAGATCGCCAAGGCGAACGTACCGGCCCAGGCCGCGGCCAAGGACGACTCAGCGGCCTGACCGATCGCCGTACCGATGTCGGATGGCAGCCAGGTCTGCACCGAGCGCACGCCCCGGGTGGTGGCGGCCCGCAAGCTGCTCCGCCGCACGGGGCGGGAGCGTGCCGGCCGGTTCCTCGCCGAGGGAGCTCAGGCGGTCGGTGCCGCGGTCGCTTCTGCGACCGGTGGGCCGACCCGTGAGTCGGCTGGTGGGCCGACCAGGGCGCACCGCCCGGCCCGGGTGTACGAGGTGTTCACCACGGAGGTGGCCGCCGAGCGCAACGCCGAGCTGCTGACCGCGGCGGCGGCCATCGGGGTGCCCGTGTCGGTGATCACCGAGCGGGCCGCCGGGACGCTGTCCGAGACGGTCACCCCGCAGGGGCTGCTGGCGGTGTGCGGCCGGATCGACGTATCGCTGGCGGACGCTCTGGCCGGGACACCGCGGCTGGTCGTGGTCCTGGTCGGTGCGTCCGACCCGGGCAACGCGGGCACCGTGATCCGGGTGGCCGACGCGGCCGGCGCGGACGCGGTGGTGCTCGCCGGCGACTCCGTCGACCCGCACAACGGCAAGTGCGTGCGCGGCTCGGTGGGCAGTGTGTTCCATCTGCCGGTGGCCACCGAGCGGGATGTGGGTGCGGTGCTGAGCGGGTGCCGCGAGGCCGGCGTCCGGCTGCTCGCGGCGACCGCCGACGGCGAGTGGGACCTGTTCGAGGCGGCCGCGGCCGACGCCATGGCCGGACCGTGCGGCTGGCTGTTCGGCAGCGAGGCGCACGGGTTGCCCGCGGAGGTGGCCCGGGCGGCCGACGCCAGGGTCCGGGTACCGATCTACGGCCGGGCGGAGAGCCTCAATCTGGCCACCGCCGCGTCGGTCTGCGTATATGCGACAGCCCGGGCACAGCGGGCAGCTACGATTTCTGCTGACGCCGCGCACTGATTGCGCACGACTGATCGAGCACTGACCAGCGGCGTCGGTTTGTCCCATCCACTTCACCGAAGAGAGCGCGGCTCGTTCCGATGTCCGGTGTGAACGACAACTACGACCCGAAGCAGGTCGCCGTGCTGGCTCCAGACGCACTGCACAGTGCCGTCCAGGATGCCGAGCGGGCCTTCTCCGGGGCCACCGACCTGGCCGCACTGGCCACCGCCCGGTCCGCGCACCTGGGGGACCGGTCGCCGGTGTTGTCCGCCCGCCGGGAGATCGGCGCGCTGCCCCCGCAGGCCAAGGCGGAGGCGGGCAAGCGGGTCAACGAGGCCCGGCTCGCGGTGCAGGCCGCGTTCGACACCCGCCGCGCCGAGCTGACCGCCGAGCGGGACACCAGGGTCCTGCTCGAGGAGCGGGTCGACGTCACGCTGCCCTGGGACCGGGTGCCCAGCGGCGCCCGGCACCCGATCACCCAGATCTCCGAGCGGATCGCCGACGTGTTCGTCGGCATGGGCTGGGAGGTCGCCGAGGGGCCCGAGGTCGAGGCCGGCTGGTTCAACTTCGACGCACTCAACTTCGGCAAGGACCACCCGGCCCGCGCCATGCAGGACACCTTCTACGTGGCCGGTCCGGGCGGCCGGGGCGACGGCGCGGCCGACGAGGCGCTGGTACTGCGGACGCACACCTCACCGGTGCAGATCCGGGCGCTGCTCGAGCGCCCGTTGCCGGTCTACGTGGTGTGCCCGGGGCGCACCTTCCGCACCGACGAGCTGGACGCCACCCACACCCCGGTGTTCCACCAGGTCGAGGGCCTCGCGGTCGACGAGGGCATCACCATGGCGCACCTCAAGGGGACGCTGGACGCGTTCGCCAGGTCGATGTTCGGGCCCACCTCACGGACCCGGCTGCGGCCGTCCTACTTCCCCTTCACCGAGCCGTCCGCCGAGGTGGACGTCTGGTTCCCGGAGAAGAAGGGCGGTGCCGGCTGGGTGGAGTGGGGTGGCTGCGGCATGGTCAACCCGAACGTGCTGCGCGCCTGCGGGGTGGACACCGAGCGGTACAGCGGTTTCGCGTTCGGCATGGGCCTGGAACGCACCCTGCAGTTCCGCAACGGGCTGCCCGACATGCGCGACCTGACCGAGGGTGACGTCCGCTTCACCAGCGCGTTCGGCATCGACGGCTGAACCCGTGCCCAGCGGAACCCGAGCCTGAAAATCTTGCGAGGAGCGAGCACGTGCGTGTTTCGGTGTCGTGGCTGGCCGACCAGGTCGAGCTGCCCGACGGCAGTACCGCGGCGGAGATCGCCGAGGCGTTCGTACGGGTCGGCCTCGAGGTCGAGGAGGTCCACCAGCCGCCCGGGGTGACCGGACCGCTGCGGATCGGCCGGGTGCGCTCGATCGAGGAGCTCAGCGGGCTGAAGAAGCCGATCCGGTACTGCCAGGTCGAGGTCGGCGAGGACGCCCCGCGCGGCATCATCTGCGGGGCCACCAACTTCGCCGAGGGCGACCTGGTGGCGGTGGCGCTGCCCGGCGCCGTGCTGCCCGGCGATTTCGCCATCTCGGCGCGCAAGACCTACGGGCACGTGTCCGACGGGATGATCTGCTCGGTGCGCGAGCTCGGGCTGGGCACCGAGCACGCCGGCATCCTGGTGCTCCCGCCGGACGCCGGCACGCCCGGCGACGACGCGGTCCCGGTCCTGAGGCTGGGCGACCCGGTGATCGAGCTGGCGGTCACCCCGGACCGGGGCTACTGCTTCTCGGTGCGCGGTCTGGCCCGCGAGCTGGCCTGCTCACTGGACGTGCACTTCGCCGACCCGGCCAGGGTCGAGGTGCCGGCCGCCGACGCCGAGGCGTGGCCGGTCCGGATCGAGGACGCGGTCGGCTGCCGCCGCTTCGTGGCCCGCCGGGTGACCGGGGTCGACCCGCACGCGCCCAGCCCGTGGTGGATGCGGCGGCGGTTGCTGGCCGCCGGTCTGCGGCCGATCTCCCTCGCCGTGGACGTCACGAACTACGTGATGATGGAGCTCGGCCAGCCGCTGCACGCCTACGACACCTCCACCCTCAGCGGCCCGATCGTGGTGCGCCGGGCGACCGTGGGGGAGAAGCTCACCACGCTGGACGGTGCCGCGCGCGAGCTGGACCCGGACGACCTGCTGATCACCGACGGGAGCGGGCCGATCGGGCTTGCCGGGGTGATGGGCGGCGCTGCCACCGAGATCTCCGACGGCACCCACGACGTGCTGCTGGAGGCGGCCAACTTCGAGCCGGCGGTGATCGCCAGGGCGGCCCGTCGGCACAAGCTGCCCAGCGAGGCCTCCCGCCGCTTCGAGCGCGCTGTCGACCCCGCGCTGGCGGCCGCCGCGGCGGAACGGGCCGCCGCGCTGCTGGTCCAGTACGGCGGCGGCACCATCAGCGACGGGCGCACCGACGTCGGGGTACCGCCGACGCTCGCGCCGGTGGCGATGCCGCTGGAGCTGCCGGACCGCGTCGCCGGGGTGCGCTACGAGCGCGGCGTGACCGCGCGGCGGCTGGTCCAGATCGGCTGCGCCGTGGAGCTGCGGGCCGAGGGTGGCAGGACCGAGATCGTGGCCACGCCGCCGAGCTGGCGCCCCGACCTGGCGGCCCCCGCCGACCTGGTCGAGGAGGTGCTGCGCCTGGAGGGGTTGGAGACGATCCCGTCCGTGCTGCCCTCGGCGCCGGCCGGGCGTGGCCTCACCCCCGGCCAGCGGCGCCGCCGGGCGGTCTCCCGGTCTCTCGCCGAGAGCGGCTACATCGAGGTGGAGCCGTTCCCGTTCATCTCCGGCGCGGTGTTCGACAGCTTCGGCTGCCCGGCCGACGACGTGCGGCGGCGGACCCTGCGGGTGGTCAACCCCATCGACAGCGACCGCCCGGAGCTGGCCACCACGCTGCTGCCCGGCCTGCTGGACGCGCTGGTGCGCAACGTGGCGAGGGGCATGACCGACGTGGCGCTGTTCCACATCGGGCAGGTGGTGTTGCCGCAGGGCGAGCCGGCGCCGATGCCGGAGCTGCCGGTCGACCGCCGTCCGTCCGACGAGCAGATCCGGGCGCTGGTCGACGCGTTGCCGGCGCAGCCGGTGCACGTCGCGGTGGCGCTGGCCGGGGCCCGCGAGCGGCCGGGCTGGTGGGGTCCGGGGCGGCCGGCGAACTGGGCCGATGCGGTACAGGCGGCGCACACGGTGGCCGAGGCCGCCGGTGTCGAGCTGACCGTGGTGGCCGCCGACATGGCGCCGTGGCACCCGGGCCGCTGCGCCCAGCTGCGGTGGGGCGACTCGCCGGTCGGTTACGCCGGCGAGCTGAACCCGAAGGTCGTCGAGGCGCTCGGGCTGCCGCCGAGGACCTGCGTGCTGGAGCTCGCGCTGGACATGCTGCCGCTGACCGAGCGGCGGCCGGCACCGTCGATCTCCCCGTTCCCGCCGGTGCTGCTCGACGTGGCGCTCGTGGTGGACGAGGATCAGCCGGCCGCCCCGGTGGCGGACGCGCTGCGCGAGGGTGCCGGCGAGCTGCTGGAGCACTTGGCGCTGTTCGACGTCTACGAGGGCGACCAGGTCGGCGAAGGCAAGCGGTCGCTGGCGTTCAGCATGCGGTTGCGCGCGGCGGACCGGACCCTGACCAGGGAAGAGGCCACGGCGGCTCGGGACGCGGCGGTGGCGGTGGCGGCGGAGCGCTACGGCGCGGTGGTACGCGGTTGACCGAACCAGGTTGCATAGATCTGCAGATTCATGCATAGTCATGCGTATGGTTCGGATTGCGGTGGCCGGCGCTAGTGGCTACGCGGGAGGCGAGCTGCTGCGGTTGCTCCTCGCACACCCTGAGGTGGGCGCAGACGAGATCGGGGCGCTGACCGCCGGTGGCAACGCCGGCAGCCGCCTCGGCGAGCACCAGCCACATCTTCTCCCACTGGCCGACCGGTCGCTCGTCGACACCGACCCGGCCACCCTGGTGGGGCATGACGTGGTGTTCCTCGCGCTGCCGCACGGGCACTCGGCGGCGTTGGCCGCCCAGCTCGGGCCGGACACCGTGGTGATCGACTGCGGCGCGGACCACCGGCTGCACGACGCCGCCGCCTGGGACCGCTGGTACGGCGGCGAACACGCCGGTCACTGGCCGTACGGGTTGCCCGAGCTGCCCGGCCAGCGGGAGAAGCTGGTCGGCGCCACCCGGGTCGCGGTACCCGGCTGCTACCCGACGGTGGCCAGCCTGGCGCTGGCGCCCGCGCTCGCCGCCGGGCTGATCGAGCCCGATGTCGTCGTCACGGCGGTGTCCGGCACCAGCGGCGCCGGCAAGTCCGCCAAGCCGCACCTGATCGGCTCAGAGGTGATGGGGTCGGTCAGCGCGTACGGCGTCGGCGGCGCGCACCGGCACACCCCTGAGCTGATCCAGAACCTGTCCGCCGCCGCCGACCGGCCGGTGACGGTCAGCTTCACCCCCGTGCTGGCCCCGATGCCGAGGGGCATCCTGGCCAGCTGCACGGCGAACACCTCCGCCAGCACGGCCGAGCTGCTCGACGTCTACCGCAAGGCCTACGACAGCGAGCCGTTCGTCCACCTGATGCCGGAGGGCAGCTGGCCGAGCACCGCGATGACGCTGGGTGCGAACACCGCCCTGCTGCAGCTGACCGTGGACCCCGACGCCGGCAAGGTCGTCGTGGTCGCCGCGATCGACAACCTCACCAAGGGCACCGCCGGCGCCGCGGTGCAGTGCATGAACCTCGCGCTCGGCCTGCCCGAGGTCACCGGCCTGCCGCTCACCGGTGTGGCTCCGTGACCGAGCTTGCGAGGTCACCATCGGGCAGAGCGACGCCGGTCACGGCGGCGACGAGCTCCAGCGAGGAGTCGTTGTGACCGTGACGGCTCCCTCCGGCTTCCGCGCGGCCGGAATCGCCGCCGGGATCAAGGCCACCGGGGCGTTGGACATGGCGATGGTGGTGAACGACGGCCCGCAGCTGCACGCCGCCGGGGTGTTCACCACGAACAAGATCCAGGCCGCGCCGGTGCTGTGGTCGCGCCAGGTGCTGACCACCGGGCGGCTGCGCGCCGTCGTGCTCAACTCCGGAGGGGCCAACGCCTGCACCGGCTCACAGGGGTTCCAGACCGCCCACGCCACCGCCGAGAAGGCCGCCGAGGTACTGGAGTGCGGGGCGGCGGAGATCGCCGTCTGCTCGACCGGGCTGATCGGTTCCCAGCTGCCCCGGGACGTGGTGCTGGCCGGGGTCGCGGCCGTCGCGGCGAAGCTGGCCGACACCGGCCAGTCCGCCACCGAGGCGGCCACCGCCGTGCTGACCACCGACACCCGCCCAAAGCAGGGGGTGTACCGGGACGACGACGGTTGGCGGATCGGCGGCTTCGCCAAGGGCGCCGGCATGGTCGCGCCCGCGATGGCCACCATGCTCGCGGTACTGAGCACGGACGCGTCGGTCGAACCGGCGGAGCTGGACCGGGCGCTGCGGGCCGCCTCGTCGCGGACCTTCGAGCGGTTGGACGTCGACGGCGGCACCTCGACCAACGACACCGTGCTGCTGATGGCGAACGGCGCCTCCGGGGTGAAGGTCGGCGCCGAGGAGCTGACCGACGCGCTCACCGCGTTCTGCGCCACGCTCGTCGACCAGCTGCAGGCTGATGCCGAGGGTGCCACCAAGCACGTCACCGTCGCGGTGCGCGGCGCGGCGACGGAGCGGGAGGCGCTCGCGGTGGCCCGGCGCGTGGCCAGGGACAGCCTGGTGAAGACGGCGTTCTTCGGCTCCGACCCGAACTGGGGCCGTGTCGCGATGGCCGTCGGCAACGCGGACGCCACCATCGACCCGCACCGATTGGAGATCGCGATGAACGGGGTGACGCTCTGCCGGGACGGCGCGGCGGCCGGCGACCGGCGTGCCGCCGACCTGTCCGGTCGGGACATCCTGGTGGAGGTCGACCTGCACGTGGGGGCGGCCGCCGCGCAGATCCGCACCACCGACCTCTCGCCCCGCTACGTCGAAGAGAACAGCGCGTACCCGTCATGACCGGCACCGGGATCAATGAGGCGGCACGGGCCTCGGCGGGCAGCGCCAGGGAACGGTTGGCGCACGCCGGCGAGAAAGCCGGTGTGCTGGCCGAGGCGCTGCCCTGGCTGCAGACCTTCCACGGCAAGATCGTGGTGATCAAGTACGGCGGCAACGCCATGATCGACGACGAGCTCAAGGCGGCGTTCGCGCAGGACATGGTGTTCCTGCGGCTGGCCGGCATCCACCCGGTGGTGGTGCACGGCGGCGGGCCGCAGATCACCGCCATGCTGAAGCGGCTGAACCTGCCGGCCGAGTTCCGCGGCGGCCTGCGGGTGACCACGCCGGAGACCATCGACGTGGTGCGGATGGTGCTGGTCGGGCAGGTCGGCCGGGAGCTGGTCGGGCTGATCAACGCGCACGGCCCGTACGCGGTCGGCATGTCCGGGGAGGACGCCGGACTGTTCACCGCAGAGAAGCGCACCGCGCTGGTCAACGGCGAGGCGGTGGACATCGGGCTGGTCGGCGACGTGGTCGCGGTCAACCCGGCGGCGGTGCTGGACATCGTGGCCGCCGGCCGGATCCCGGTGGTGGCCGGCGTGGCGCCGGACCTCGAGGGCACCGTCTACAACATCAACGCGGACAGCGCGGCCGCCGCTCTCGCGGAGGCGCTCGGCGCGGCCAAGCTCGTCGTGCTGACCGACGTCGAGGGCCTGTACGCGAACTACCCGGACCCGGACTCGCTGATCAGCGTGTTGGCCGCCGACCAGCTGGCGCCGATGCTGCCCTCCATCGCGTCCGGCATGGCACCGAAGATGGAGGCCTGCCTGCGCGCGGTGCGCGGCGGCGTCCCCCAGGCACACGTGATCGATGGCCGGCTGGCGCACTCGGTGCTGCTGGAGGTCTTCACCAGCGAAGGAGTCGGAACGATGGTGGTGCCAGGATGAGCGGGCTTGCGCGCGAAAAATCAGTACAGACCAGCGCGAACGCAACCGCACAGGGTGGCCTGACCGCCCGGTGGCAGGGCGCGATGATGAACAACTACGGCACCCCGCCGCTGGCCCTGGTGCGCGGCAGTGGTGCCGAGGTGTGGGACGCCGACGGCAACCGCTACCTGGACCTGGTGGCCGGCATCGCGGTGAACTCGCTCGGCCACGCCCACCCGGCGATCGTCGAGGCGGTCACCAGGCAGCTCTCCACCCTGGGCCACGTGTCCAACCTCTACCTGGTCGAGCAGCCCATCGAGCTGGCCGAGCGGCTGATCGACCTGCTCGGGGTGGCACCGCAGGGTGCCCGCGCGCTGTTCTGCAACTCCGGCGCGGAGGCCCTCGAGGCGGCGTTCAAGATGTCCCGGCGGACCGGCCGCACCAAGCTGGTGGCCGCCCAGAACGCATTTCACGGCCGCACCATGGGCGCGCTCGCGCTGACCGGCCAGGAACCGAAGCGGGCCCCGTTCGCGCCGCTGCCGGCCGAGGTCAGCCACGTGCCGTTCGGCGACGTCGAGGCACTGGCCGCCGCGGTGGACGGCGACACCGCCGCCGTTGTGCTGGAGCCGATCCTCGGCGAGGCCGGCGTGATCATCCCGCCGGAGGGCTACCTGCAGGCGGCCAGGGAGATCACCACCCGGCACGGCGCGCTGCTGATCCTGGACGAGGTGCAGACCGGCATCGGGCGGACCGGCCACTGGTTCGCCCACCAGGCCGTCGGCGTCACCCCGGACGTGGTCACCCTGGCCAAGGGTCTGGCCGGCGGGATGCCGATCGGCGCCTGCATCGGCATCGGGGCGGCCGCCGAGCTGCTCGAGCCCGGGCACCACGGCACCACCTTCGGCGGTAATCCGGTGTGTGCGGCCGCCGCGCTCGCGGTGCTGGGCACGATCGAGTCCGACGGGCTGCTCACGCAGGTCGACCGGGTGGGCAAGGAGATCACCGCCGGGGTGGACGCGCTGGGCCATCCGCTGGTCAGCTCCGTGGTCGGGGCCGGCCTGCTGATCGGCATCGGGCTCACCGCGCCGGCCTCGACCGCGGTGGCCACCGCCGCGCGGGACGCCGGGATCCTGGTGAACAACGCGGTGCCGGGCCGGGTCCGGCTGGTGCCGCCGCTCATCTTCAGCCACGAGCAGGCCACCGAGTTCCTCACCGCGCTGCCCGGCATCCTGGATGCGGCCGCGGCGGCACATGCGGAGGCCGGCAATGCCTAGGCACCTGCTGCGCGACGACGACCTGAGCCCCGACGAGCAGCGCGCGGTCCTCGACCTCGCCGACCAGCTCAAGCGGGACCGCTACGCGCACCGCCCGCTGGCCGGCCCCCGGCCGATCGCGGTGGTCTTCGACAAGAGCTCCACCCGCACCAGGGTGTCCTTCGAGGTCGGCATCGCCCAGCTCGGCGGCCACCCACTGATCATCGACGCGGGCAGCAGCCAACTGGGCCGAGGGGAGACGATCGGGGACACCGCGCGGATACTGTCCCGGTTCGTGGACGCCGTGGTCTGGCGGACCCGGGGGCAGGAGCGGCTCGAGGAGATGGCAGCCGCGGCGTCCGTACCGGTGATCAACGCGCTGACCGACGAGTTCCACCCCTGCCAGGTGCTCGCGGACCTGCAGACCATCCGGGAGCGGCACGGGCGGCTCGCCGGGCTGACCCTGGTGTACCTGGGCGACGGCGCGAACAACATGGCGCACTCGCTGCTGCTCGGCGGGGTGACCGCCGGGCTGCACGTGCGGGTCGCCGCGCCGGACGGGTTCGCCCCGGACCCCGACGTGCTCCGCGACGCCGCCAAGCGGGCCGAGGAGACCGGCGGCAGCGTCCTGGTGACGACCGACCCGCTGGCCGCGGTGGCCGGCGCGGACGTGGTGGTCACCGACACCTGGGTGTCCATGGGGCAGGAGGCGGACGGGCTGGACCGGCGCGCGCCGTTCCTGCCGTACCAGGTCAACGCCGACCTGCTGGCGCACGCCAACCCCGGCGCCACCGTGCTGCACTGCCTGCCGGCGCACCGCGGTGACGAGATCACCGACGAGGTGCTGGACGGCCCGGCCAGCGGGGCGTGGGACGAGGCGGAGAACCGGCTGCACGCGCAGAAGGCACTGCTGAGCTGGCTGCTCGAGCAGAGCACGGCCGAGCAGAGCACGGCGGGATAGAGCGATGAGTGTGCCGACCCGGGTGGCCCGCCAGGCCAGGATCGTGGAGCTGATCGGTCAGCGCGCGATCCGCAGCCAGGCCGAGCTGGCCACCCTGCTGGCCACGGAGGGCGTCGAGGTCACCCAGGCCACCTTGTCCCGGGACCTCGACGAGCTGGGCGCGGTGAAGCTGCGCGGGCCGGACGGCGGGGCGCCGGTCTACGCGCTGCCCGAGGAGGGGCACCCGATGCGGGCGTCCGCCGGGGGCACCTCGCGGCTGGCCCGGCTGCTCGCCGAGCTGCTGGTGTCGGCCGACGCCAGCGGGAACCTCGCCGTGCTGCGCACCCCGCCCGGGGCGGCGCAGTTCCTGGCCAGCGCAATGGATCGGGCGGCACTGCACGACGTGGTCGGCACCATCGCCGGCGACGACACCATTCTGGTCGTGGCCAGGGAGCCACTCACCGGTAGCGAACTGGCGCGGCGGATCGCCGCACTGGGTGACTCGTCGCGCTCCGGCGCGAACTGACGACGAAGGAGCATCCCTCTCGTGAGCAAGGTCCTGAGCTCCCTTCCCAAGGGCGAGCGCATCGGCATCGCCTTCTCCGGTGGTCTCGACACCTCCGTCGCGGTCGCCTGGATGCGTGACAGGGGCGGGCTCCCCTGCACCTACACCGCCGATCTGGGCCAGTACGACGAGCTGGACATCTCGGGTGTGCCCGCCCGGGCGATGCAGTACGGCGCCGAGCTTGCGCGGGCTGTTGATATCAAGCCGCAGCTGGTCGAGGAGGGTCTGGCCGCGCTGGCCTGCGGTGCCTTCCACATCCGCTCCGGAGGCCGGGTGTACTTCAACACCACGCCCCTGGGCCGCGCCGTCACCGGGACGGTGCTGGTGCGGGCGATGCAGGCCGACGACGTGAACATCTGGGGCGACGGGTCGACGTTCAAGGGAAACGACATCGAGCGGTTCTACCGCTACGGCCTTCTGGCCAACCCGGATCTACGGATCTACAAGCCGTGGCTCGACGCCGACTTCGTCGCCGAGCTGGGTGGCCGCAACGAGATGAGCAGGTGGCTCACCGCGCACGGGCTGCCGTACCGGGATTCGGCGGAGAAGGCGTACTCGACCGACGCCAACATCTGGGGTGCGACGCACGAGGCCAAGACGCTCGAACATCTGAACGTGTCCCTGGAGACCGTCGAGCCGATCATGGGGGTGAAGTTCTGGGACCCCTCGGTCGAGATCGCGACCGAGGACGTCACGGTCCGCTTCGAGGCCGGCCGGCCGGTCGCGGTCAACGGGACCGACTTCGCCGACCCGGTGGCGCTGGTGCACGAGGCCAACCGGATCGGGGGCCGGCACGGGCTGGGGATGTCGGACCAGATCGAGAACCGGATCATCGAGGCCAAGTCGCGCGGCATCTACGAGGCACCGGGGATCGCGCTGCTGTGGATCGCCTACGAGCGGCTGCTCAACGCGATCCACAACGAGGACACGATCGCGACCTACCACGCCGAGGGGCGCCGGCTCGGCCGGCTGCTCTACGAGGGACGCTGGCTCGACCCGCAGGCGCTGATGCAGCGGGAGTCGCTGCAGCGGTGGGTCGCGTCCGTGGTCACCGGCGAGGTGACGGTG
>DASYLM010000141.1:0-20739 GCA_036009565.1 Pseudonocardia sp.
TCCTCGGTAGTAGGCGTGCCCCCTGGTCCAGTCGCTGATGAGGGAATCGGTCATTGCCGTCCGCCAGTGCAGAACGAATACGCTGGTGACGAAGTACGAGAGCATGACTTCGAAAATATTGATGATCGCAATGACCGCGAAGATTCCCATGTAGCGCAGGAATGCGTGGCTGTTCAGCTCCTGAAGGGAGGTGTAGATCCCGTTCGAGGCGTATGTCACCAGCACGGAAATTCGGACCGAGAAGATGGACATGAGCAGCATGAACGCAAACGTGGCAATGGGTCGGCAGCTCAGCCAGGTCCGGCCGGGGCGGAAGTAGGGCCAGGCCAGTCGGGCGAACTGCCGTCCCCAGCCGGTGAAGCGCATCAGCAGCCATGCGACCAGCGCGAAGCCGACAGCCGTGACCGCGAATACCCACACCACCCACCAGATGCTGTTCAGCACCTGGTTATTCCAGTCGAACGAATCAGGCACCGGGCACTCCTAAGGTTCAACTCTGGGAATGCTTCGGAGCATACCGGCAGGTTGGATACCCGATTCTCAGGCCTTGACAGCGGGCCGATACGCAGGCGCGTCAGTGCGCGTGCGGGCCCTCTCGGTGGACCGGGCCGTGGGTGTCGGCGCAGTGCTGTTCGGCCAGTGGCAATAGCTGCGCGTCGGCCGGTGTCGGGTCGGCCGACGGGCCGGCGTGGTCGACCTGCAGCGTCGTGTGGGTGATCGAGTAGTCGTCGGCGAGAAGTTGCTCGAGGTCGCGGCGCAGCCCGTGGCAGTCGGTGCCCACCTCGACCAGGACGTGCGCGGAGAGCGCGGTCTGCCCCGAGGTGATCTGCCAGACGTGCAGGTCGTGCACCTCGTTGACGTTCGGCAGCGCCACCAGCCGGTCGCCGAGGGAGTCCGGGTCGACCCCGCTGGGCGCGGCTTCGAGGAAGATCCGGCCGGCGTCGCGGACCAGCCCGGTGCCGGCCCGCAGCATCAGCACGACGACGACCAGCGACGCGATCGCGTCCGCCCGGGCGAAGCCGGTGACCAGCACGACCAGGCCGGCCACGGCGGTGGCGATGAAGCCGTACAGGTCGGTCAGGATGTGCTGGAACGCGCCCTCGACGTTGAGGCTGGAGCGGTTGGCCTTGCTGATCGCCCAGGCGGCCGCCACGTTGACCACGATGCCCACCCCGGCGGTGATCAGGACCAACCCGCCGGCGACCGGGCCGGGGTCGATCAACCGCCGGACCGCCTCGTAGGTCAGCCAGACCGAGAGCAGCAGCAGCGTCAGCCCGTTGGCCTGCGCGGACAGGATCTCGGTGCGCCGCAGGCCGTAGGTGAAGATGCCCCGGGCCGGCCGCGCGGACAGCCGCATCGCGATGAGGGCGAGCACGATCGAGGCGGCGTCGGTGAGCATGTGGGCGGCGTCGGACAGCAGCGCCAGCGAGTGCGCCACGATCCCGGCGACGACCTCGCCGACCAGGAACGCCGAGATCAGTGCCAGCGCGATGCTCAGCCAGCGGCGGTCCGCGTCCGCGGCGACGCCGTGGCCGTGGCCGTGGCCGGTGCTGTGGTCGTGGTCCGTGGCGGAGTCGTCGCTGGAGCCGTCCCTGGAGCCGTCGCTGGAGCCGTGGTCGTCGCCGTGGCCCTTCCCGCGGCCACTTTCGTGGTCATGGGTCTGACTCGCGTTCGTCGTCACGCCACTCCCCGCCAGGAATAGATGCGTATCTCTGCATGTATCTGGGATCAGCTTACCGCCAGTTGCTGGCAGCTCGGCAAGCGCTGTCACCCAACCCGTGTTGCCGGCCGCCGGACCTGCGGCGGGGCGCGCGGCGGCCACGGGGTGCTCGTGGCTGTTGCGTGAATATGCGCACAGCAAAGCGGCCGCGACGACGTTTCCGGGGGTGCGTCGGATGTGCCGGATGCGCCCCGGGTTGTGCTGCGCGGCGCTGGTGATCGGACTTGCGCAACAGCTGTGGGCCGTTGGCGCACGAGGCTCCGATAGGAGTGCCGTCGCGGAGTAGTCCGAGTAGCGTGCACGGGGTGCCGACCCGACCTGCTGCTTTCCAGCGTCTCGCCATTGTCAACCGGGGCGAGCCGGCCATGCGACTGATCAACGCGGTACGCGAGTGGAACGCCGAGAACTGGGTACCCGGCGGCCCGGAGCCACTGCGCACGATCGCGGTGTACACCTCCGTCGACCGGCGGGCGATGTTCGTGCGTGAGGCCGACGAGGCGGTGTTGATCGGCCCCGGGGAGGAGGCCGCCGAGTCGTTCGGCGCGAACCCGTACCTGGACTACGCGGAGCTGGAGCGCGCACTGCGTGCCTGCCGGGCCGACGCGGTGTGGCCGGGTTGGGGTTTCGTCTCGGAGAAGGCCGAGTTCGTCGAGCTCTGTGACCGGCTGGGCATCGTGTTCGTCGGGCCGTCCGCCGAGGTGATGCGGATGCTCGGCGACAAGATCGAGTCGAAGCGGCTGGCGGAGCGGGTCGGCGTGCCGCTGGCGGCCTGGAGCGGCGGGCCGGTGGCTGATCTGGCCGAGGCCCGCGAGCACGCGGAGCGGATCGGCTACCCGCTGATGGTCAAGGCCACCGCGGGTGGCGGCGGGCGGGGCATCCGGCTGGTGACCGCGCCGGAGGAGCTGGCCGAGTCGTTCGAGCGGGCCAGCTCGGAGGCGGCCAAGACGGCCGGTGACGCGACGGTGTTCCTGGAGAAGGCCATCCGGGGCGGCCGGCACGTCGAGGTGCAGGTGGTCGCGGACGGTGCCGGCGGCGTCTGGACGCTGGGTATCCGGGACTGCAGCGTGCAGCGGCGCAACCAGAAGGTGCTCGAGGAGTCGGCGTCCACCGCGCTGGACGCCGAGCAGGAGCAGCTGTTGCGGCGCAGTGCCGCCGAGCTGGTGCGGGCGGCCGGCTACACCAACGCGGGCACCGTGGAGTTCCTGTACGAGCCGACGGAGCGGCTGCTGTCGTTCCTCGAGGTGAACACCCGACTGCAGGTGGAGCACCCGGTCACCGAGGCCACCACCGGTGTGGACATCGTCAAGCTGCAGCTGCACGTGGCGGGGGGTGGCCGGCTGGACGAGATCGCCGCCGAGACGCCGCCCTCGTCCGGTCACGCCATCGAGGCCCGGCTGACCGCCGAGGACCCGGAGCGCGGGTTCGCCCCGGCGCCGGGTCTGATCGAGCACCTGGTGCTGCCCAGCGGGCCGGGCATCCGGGTCGACACCGGAGTGGCGGCCGGCGACCTGATCCCGCCGCAGTACGACTCCATGATCGCGAAGGTGATCGCCTGGGGCCGCGACCGGGACGAGGCGCGGGCCCGGCTGCACCGCGCACTGCGCCAGACCGCCGCGGTGATCGACGGCGGCACCACGAACAAGGCGTTCCTGCTCGACCTGCTGGACCGTCCCCAGGTGCGCAAGGGCGAGTTCGACACCACCTGGCTGGACACCATGATGGCCGACGGCTACACGCCGCCGCGCCGCCTGGACATCGCGCTGCTGGCCACCGCGGTCGAGGCGCACGCCGCGCACGTGGACCGCCAGCGGGACCGGCTGTTCAACTCCGCCGAGCGCGGCCGCCCCGAGGTCGGCCACGAGACCTGGCACCAGGTGGACGTGCGCGCCGGCGGCGAGGCCTACCGACTGCGGGTGGCCCGGACCCGCCCGGCCCGCTACCGGGTGGTGCTGGATGCCTCACCGCACAGCACCGCCGGCACCGCGGTCGACGTGGACGTGGAGCGGTCCGGCCGGTTCGAGCGGCGGCTCACGGTGGGCGGGCGGAGCTACTCCGTGCTGTCGGTGACGCAGGGCCCGGACTACCTGGTCGAGGTGGACGGCGCGGTGCACCGGATCTCCGGCGGCGAGGCCGGGCTGCTGCGCGCGCCGGCTCCCGCGATGGTGGTGGCGGTGCCGGTTTCGGCCGGTGACCAGGTCGCCGAGGGTGACGTGCTCGCCGTGGTCGAGTCGATGAAGCTGGAGACCGCACTGCGTGCCCCGGTGTCCGGGCGGGTCGCCGAGGTGTTGGTGCCGGCGAACACCCAGGTGGAGGCCGGTACCAAGCTCGTCCGGCTGGAACCCGACCCCGAGGCCGGCGCGGCCGACGCCGCGGAGAGCTCCGACCGGGTGGACCTGGAGGCGCTGCGGGCCGGGTCGGCGGCCGAGCTCGAACCGGCAGAGGCCGCCGCCGACGCGCTGGCCGCGCTGCGCGCGCTGGTGCTCGGCTTCGACATCGACGAGGGCGAGGCGCGGCCGCTGCTGGCCGGGCTCGACACCGCCCGGGGGCAGCTGGAGCCCAGCGACCCGAGGGTGCTGGCCGGCGAGACCGCGGTGCTGCGCATCTTCGCCGACCTGTCCGCGCTGTCCCGCAACCGCAGGGTGTCCGACGGTGCCGGTGCGCTGGAGGCCGACGCCTCCGCGGTGGACGCCGAGGCCGCCCGCAACCCGCAGGAGTATCTCTACGCCTACCTGCGCACCCGCGACGCCGAGGCGGAGGGGCTGCCCGAGTCGTTCCGGATCCGGCTGCGCCGGGCGCTGGCGCACTACGGCATCACCGACCCGGAGCCGACCGAGGCGAACGTCGAGCTCGGCCCGGCGCTGTACCGGATGTTCCTGGCGCACCGCAGGGCCGTCGCGCACGCCCCGGTCGTCGCCGAGCTGCTGCAGTGGCGGCTGCGGCACCCGGACTCGCTGCCCGAGGATGCGCGCGAGGGCTACCGGCAGGTGCTGGACCACCTGGTCACGGCCACCCAGCTGCGCCACCCGATCGTCGGTGACCTCGCCCGCCAGGTCCGCTACCGGGTCTTCGACGCCCCGCTGATCGCCGCCGCCAGGGCCCAGGTGCAGCGCGAGGTGCGCGACGAGCTGGACCAGCTGGACGCCGACCCGGACACGAGGGCCGCCCAGATCGACGCCCTGGTGGGCTCCGGCGAGCCGATCCTGAGCGCCTTCGGCGACCGGCACCACGCGGCGATGCTCGAGGTGATGACCCGGCGCTACTACCGGATCCGGCCGCTCGAACAGTTCGCCATCGTCGAGCACGGCGGCCGCCCGCTGCTGACCGCCGAGTACGAGCAGGACGGCCAGCCGTGCGCCGTGCTGGCCACCGTGGTGGACAGCACGGCCGGCACCGAGGACCCCACGGCGCCCGTCACGGTGTCCACCGACCTGAACCAGATGGTGGCCGCGCTGCCCTCGGGGCGCACCGCGCTGATCGACCTCTACGTCACCTCCGACGACTCGTCCGGCGTCGAGCCGGACGCGAGGGCCGGGCGGATCCGGGCTCGGCTCGGCCTGATCCCGGAGGCGGTAGGCAGGGTCGCCGTCGCGGTCCGCCGCCCCGACGGCGAGTACAGCGGGCCGACCTGGTTCACCTTCCTGCGCGGTCCGGACGGCGAGCCGGTGGAGGACACCACGCTGCGCGGGCTGCACCCGATGGTGGCCGAGCGCCTCGGGCTGTGGCGGCTGACCGGGTTCCGGCTGAGCAAGCTGCCCTCCACCCCGGACGTGCACCTGTTCCGGGCGCAGGGCCGCGAGGTGGCGCAGGACCAGCGGCTGATCGCGATGGCCGACGTCCGCGACCTGACCACGGTGCGCGACGAAGCCGGCCGGGTCCGGGGCGTGCCGCAGTTCGAACACATGCTGGACGCCTGCCTGAACAGCCTGCGGGCGGCGCGCTCGGCGGATCCGGCGCTGGCCAAGCTGGCGTGGAACCGGGTGCTGCTCTACGTGTGGCCGGTGGTGGACATCCCGCTGACCGAGCTGGACGAGGTGGTCCGGTCGCTGGCGCCGCGCTCGGAGGGTCTGGGCCTCGAGCAGGTGATGGTGCAGTTCCGGGCCGCCGGGATCGGCGAGGCCGGCGGCGAGCCGCGGGAGCTGATGCTGCGGATGTCCCGCCCGCCGGGCGCCGGGCTGACCATCCGGATCACCGACCCGCCGTTCTCCCCGCTGCGCGAGCTGGACGCCTACGCGCAGAAGGTGATCAAGGCCCGGCAGCGGGGTGCGGTGTACCCGTACGAGCTGCTGCCGCTGTTGACCCGCTCGCCGGACGACGACGGCGAGCCGGGGCGGTTCACCGAGTACGACCTCGACGACTCGGGCAAGCCGATGGTGGTGGACCGCGCGCCGGGTGGCAACACCGCCAACCTGGTGCTCGGCGTGGTCCGCACGAGCACCCTGCGCTACCCGGAGGGAATGACCAGGGTTGTGCTGCTGGGCGACCCGACGAGGGCGCTGGGCGCGCTGGCCGAGGCGGAGTGCGCCAGGGTGCTGGCGGCGATCGAGCTGGCCCGTCAGCTGGAGGCCCCCATCGAGTGGTTCGCGGTGTCCGCCGGGGCCAAGATCTCGATGGAGTCCGGCACCGAGAACATGGACTGGATCTCCCGGGTACTGCGCGGGATCATCGAGTTCACCCAGGACGGCGGCGAGATCAACATCGTAGTCACCGGCATCAACGTGGGCGCCCAGCCGTACTGGAACGCCGAGGCCACCATGCTGATGCACACCAAGGGCATCCTGGTGATGACCCCGGACAGCGCCATGGTGCTCACCGGCAAGCAGTCGCTGGACTACTCCGGTGGGGTCTCCGCCGAGGACAACTTCGGCATCGGCGGCTACGACCGGATCATGGGCCCGAACGGGCAGGCGCAGTACTGGGCGCCGGACCTGTCCGGGGCGGTCGACGTGCTGCTGGCGCACTACGAGCACACCTATCTCGCCCCGGGGGAACGCTTCCCCCGCCCGGCGCCGACGAACGACCCGATCGGCCGGAACGTCGGCGACTCGCCGCACGCCGGCCCCGGCACCGATTTCACCGAGCTCGGCCAGATCTTCGCGGCGGACACCAACCGGGAGCGCAAGAAGCCGTTCGACATCCGCTCGCTGCTGCGCGGCGTCGCCGACGCGGACCATGCGCCGCTGGAACGCTGGGTGGACATGCACGACGCCGACTCGGTGGTGGTGTTCGACGCGCACCTGGGCGGACAGCCGATCTCGCTGATCGGGATCGAGTCCCGGCCGCTGCCGCGGCACGGCCGGCCGCCGGTGGACGGCCCGTCCCAGTGGACCGCCGGCACGCTGTTCCCGCGTTCGTCCAAGAAGATGGCGCGGGCGATCAACGCCGCGAGCGGGAACCGGCCGCTGGTGGTGCTGGCCAACCTGTCGGGGTTCGACGGGTCGCCGGAGTCGCTGCGCGGCCTGCAGCTGGAGTACGGCGCGGAGATCGGCCGGGCCGTGGTCAACTTCGATGGGCCGATCGTGTTCTGCGTGGTCTCGCGCTACCACGGCGGTGCGTTCGTGGTGTTCTCCGGGACGCTGAACGACAACATGGAGATCGCCGCCCTGGAGGGCTCGTACGCCTCGGTGCTCGGCGGCGCGCCGGCCGCCGCGGTGGTGTTCGCCGGCGAGGTGAACAAGCGCACCGCCGCCGACCCCCGGGTGGCCGACGTGGAGGCGCGGCTGGCCAAGGCGTTGGAGTCGCACGCCGAGGCCGACGCCGCGCGGCTGCGGACCGAGCTGGTCGGAGTCCGCACCGCGGTCCGCTCGGAGAAGCTCGGCGAGGTGGCCGACGAGTTCGACACCAAGCACAGCATCGAACGCGCGCAGCGGGTCGGCTCGGTGGACACCATCGTGCCGGCACCGCGGCTGCGGCCCTACCTGGTCGACGCGGTGCGCCGCGGCATGGCCCGCGCGCTCGACGGCGGGACCGAGCGTTCTGGGGGTACCGGACCGGCCAGCTGAGCGGAGCGCTCCTCACCCGTACGCATGAGTTGCTTTTAGAAACTCAGGCGGTAGGCTCCGCTGGGTGAGCGGCGACCTCAACCTGTTCGACCTGACCGGCGAGCTCGCGGTGGTGAACTGACCGCCTTTCCATTTCGCAGAAGGGGTTCAACCATGTCCTTGGTCAAGTTCGACGTCGACGGAGACCTCGGGTTGCTGACGGTGGACAACCCGCCGCTGAACCTGATGTCCCAGGGTGTGATCGATGGGTTCGAGGAGGCGGTGAACCAGGCCAGCGTGGCCGACATCCGCGCCCTGCTGATCCAGGCCGAGGGCCCGCACTTCATGGGCGGCGCGGACGTGCACATCTTCGACGGGAAGTCGGCGGCGCAGGCCCGCGCGATGTTCGCCAGGGCGCTGCCGGTGTTCGCCCGGCTGGAGGAGCTGCCGTTCCCGACCGTGGTCGCGGTGCAGGGGCTGTGCCTGGCCGCCGGCCTCGAGGTCGCGCTGTCCGCCGACATCGTGGTGGCCGCCGAGTCCGCCCGGTTCGCCCAGGTGGAACGGCACATCGGCACGAGCACGCTGCTCGGCGGGGCGCAGCGCCTCGCGGAGCGCGCCGGTTCCGCGCGGGCCCGGCAGATCGTGTTCGACGGTGACCAGTACAGCGCCCAGCAGTTCGCCGACTGGAACATCATCAACCACGTGGTGCCGGACGCCGAGGTGCGCGAGTTCGCCGAGCGGCTGGCGCGCCGCTACGCCACCGGCCCGACCCGCGCGCTGGCGGCCGGCAAGGCCCTGATCCGGGCTTACCTCGACGGCGACATGCGCGCGGCCGACCGCGCGGTCCTGGAGAGTGCCGCGCCGCTGTTCGACACCGAGGACATGCGCCACGGGGTGCAGACGCTGCTCACCCTCGGCGGGCGGAACTTCCTCGGCAAGGCGGAGTTCAAGGGCCGCTGAACGGGCCGCGATCGTTGACTCCATCAGGGCGCTAGGGTCCGCGGCTTGCTCACCCCCGCCGACGAGTTCCCGATCCACCAGACGCCGGAGCCCATCGCCTACGCCGGCAGCGCGCCAGCCGCCCGCACTGGTGCCCCGGTCAACTTCGCCGAGTTCAACCACACCAGGCTGCCGGACATGATCAACAGCCGCTGGGGTTGAACTCGGCGTCGGGCCGGTCTGCCCGTGTCCGGTGAACATGTTGATCAGGCCGTGGGGTGCGTCGTCGTCGCTTTACCCGGACCGTCGCCGACCAGCTGCGCGAGCACGACGACCGGGCGGAGTCCTGGCCGGGGATGATCTCATTCTCACCGGCATCGCCACGGTTATCTAGCCCCTGGCCAGGCCCCGGCTGATGACCAGGCGCTGGATCTGGTTGGTGCCCTCGAAGATCTGCATGATCTTGGCCTCGCGCATGTACCGCTCGGCCGGGAAGTCGCGGGTGTAGCCGTTCCCGCCGAGTACCTGCACCGCGTCGGTGGTCACCCGCATGGCGGCGTCGGTGGCGATCAGCTTGGCCACGCTGGCCTGCTGGCTGTAGGGCCGGCCGGCATCGCGGCGGCGGGCCGCGTCCAGGTAGGTGGCCCTGGCGGACACCACGGCGGCGGCCATGTCGGCGAGCAGGAAACCCAGCCCCTGGTGGTCCACGATCTTCTTGCCGAACGTGGTGCGCTCGTTGGCGTAGTCGACGGCGGTGTCCAGGGCGGCCTGGGCGAGCCCGGTGGCGCAGGCGGCGATGCCGAGGCGGCCGGAGTCCAGCGCGCTGAACGCGATCGGCAGCCCCTGTCCCTCGTCGCCGAGCAGCCGGTCGGCGTCGAGCACCGCGCCGTCCCAGTTCGCGGTGGTGGTCGGGATGGCGTGCAGGCCCATCTTCTCCTCCGGCCTGCCGAAGGACAGCCCGTCGGCGGCCCCCGGGGCGTGGAAGCAGGAGATGCCCCGCCCGCCCGGTGCGGTCCGGGCGAACAGCGCGTAGTAGTCCGCCCTGCCGCCGTGGGTGATCCAGGCCTTGGTGCCGGTGACGCGGTAGCCGGCGTCGGTGCGCTCGGCCCTGCAGGTCAGCGCGGCCGCGTCGGACCCGGCCTGCGGCTCGGACAGGCTGTAGCCGCCGATCTCCCTGCCGGCCAGCATGTCCGGCAGCCAGCGCTGCTTCTGCTCGTCGGTGCCGTAGGTGGCCAGCGGGAAGCAGGACAGGCCGTGCACGCTGGTGGCCACCGCGACCGCTGCCCAGCGCGCCCCGAGCTCCTCGAGCACCTGCAGGTACACCTCGTAGGGCTGGTCGCCGCCACCGAACTCCTCCGGGTACGGCAGCCCGAGCAGGCCGGCCGCGCCGAGGGTGGCGAACAGGCCGTCCGGGTAGGACTCGGTGCGTTCGCACTCCTCGACCCTGGTGCCGAGCTCCTTGTCGGCGATGTCGCGGGTCAGCTCGAGAAGGTCGGCTGCCTCCGGCGTGGGCAGCAGGCGGTCGACGGTCACGGTGACTCCCTCGGGGACGGGCGCTCGTGCGCCTACCGGTACTAGAAGTAGTACCTGAGTACCGGTTACAGTAGCGGTTAGGAGTTTGGAAGAGTAGGGGATGTGACCGACGCCGTGGCTGGAGCCCTCACCGGTGGCCCGAAGCTGTCCGGGCGTGGCGCGGCGCGCCGGTCCGAGCTGTTCGACGACCTGGTGGCGCTGTTGCTGCGCGAGGGGTTCGCCCAGCTCACCCTGGACGACGTGGCGGCTCGGCTGCGCTGTTCCAAGCGGACCCTTTACGGGATCGCCAGCAGCAAGGAACAGCTGGTCCGGGCGGTCGTGGTGCACTTCTTCCGCAACGCCACCGCGCGGGTCGAGGCCGCGCTGGCCGCCGAGTCGGCGCCGGTCGCGCGGCTGTCCGGCTACCTGCGGGCGGTGGCCGCCGAGCTGGCCCCGGCCTCGCCCCGGTTCTTCGACGACGTCGCGGCGTTCGAGCCGGCCGCCGAGGTTTATGAGCGCAACACCGGGGCGGCCGCCCTGCGGGTGCGCCAGCTGATCGACGAGGGGGTGGCCGCCGGCGCATTCCGCGAGGTGCACGCCGCCTTCGCCGCCGACGTGATCAGCTCGGTGATGGTCCGCATCCAGCGCCGGCAGGTCGCCGCCTCGACCGGGCTGGCCGACGCGGCGGCCTACGGTCACCTCACCGAGCTGCTGCTGCACGGCCTGGCCCGCTGAGCCGCCCCCCGTCCGGGGGTGGCCCGGGTCAGTCGACGGTGATCACCCGGGCCGGGCAGAGCCGGGCGGCGTTGTGCACCGCCGTGTCCAGCTCGACCGGCGGGTGCGGGTCGGTCAGCTCGACCAGCCCGTCCTCGTCCTGGTCGAACACCGCCGGCGCGGACAGCACGCACTGCCCGGCCCCGACGCAGTGGTCCCGGTTCACCGAGATCTCCATGCCGATCACCTCACCAGGCCACCGGCAGCGCGTGCACGCCGTAGACGGCCATCTCGTCGCGGAACGCGATCTCCTCCAGTGGGACGGCCACCCGCAGCGTGGGCAGGCGGCGCAGCAGGGCGGGGTAGGCCACCTGCAGCTCGAGCCGGGCCAGCGGCTGCCCGAGGCACTGGTGGATGCCGAACCCGAACGCCACGTGATGGTTGCTCTCCCGGTGCAGGTCCAGCTCGTCCGGGTGGGCGAACTCGGCGGGATCCCGGTTGGCCGCGTCGCCGGCCGCGATCACACCCTCGCCGGCCCGGATGGTCACGCCATCGATCTCGACATCCTCGGTCGCCACCCGGCGGCGGCCGCTGTGGGTGACGGAGAGCAGCCGCAGCAGCTCCTCGACCGCCGCGTCGACCACCGCCGGCTCGCCGTCGCGGACCTGGGCGGCCCCCTCGGGGTGGCGCAACAGCGTGAGGGTGCCGAGACCGATCATGTTCGCGGTCGTCTCGTGCCCGGCGACCAGCAGCAGCAGGGCCATCGACGCGGCCTCGGTCCTGCTCAGCGCGCCGGTCAGGACGTAGCGCTCGGTGAGGTGCCCGAGCAGGTCGTCGGCCGGTTGGGACTCGCGGGCGGCCACCAGTGCGGCGAGGTAGTCGCGCAGCTCCTCGGTGCGCCGCACCGCCTCCACCGGGTCGGTGCGGGTGTCCAACAACGCCCTGGAGTGCTCCTGGAAGTAGTCGTGATCGGCGTACGGCACGCCGAGCATCTCGCAGATGACCATGGAGGGCACCGGCAGTGCGAAGGCCTCGACGAGGTCGGTCGGGTTGGGTCCGGCGGCCATCGCGTCCAGCAGGTCGGTCACCACCCGCTCCACCCTCGGGCGCAGCGTGCCGATGCGGCGGACGGTGAACTCGCCGGTCAGCATCCGGCGCAGGCGGGCGTGGTCCGGGTCGTCCATCCCGATGAAGCTCGGCGCGGTCCTGCGGCGGGCCAGCGTGGACGCCGAGACGGCGGGGTAGCCGGGCCGGCCGGTGTCGGCGCTGAACCGGCGGTCCGCGAGCACCGCGCGGACGTCGGCGTGGCGGGTGACGAGCCACGGCGTACTGCCGTCCCACAGGCTCACCCTGGTGATCGGATCAGTGTCCCGCAACCGGGTCAGGTTGGCGGGTGGGTCGAACGGGCAGCCGCGCGCCATCGGGAAGGCGGGCGGGTGCGAGCCGCGCCGGCTCTGCCGGTTCCGCTGGCTCAGCGTGGACCGCTGTCGCTCGGTCAGCTGGCTCTGCTCGGTGACGATCGGATCTGTGGCGGTCATCAGCACCCCCCGGTGTGAAGCCCATCATTAGTTGTATATGCAAACTATATAACCGGACCGACCCACGGGGAGGCGCAGCGATGTCGCCCGATCAGGTGGTTACCGCCGATCTCGGGCGTGTTGCGAATGCGGGTCGACCGTAAACATCGCTTTACAACGTCTCCCGCGACGCCGCTGATCGGCGCGACGGCTCCTACGGTCAGTTGGACCGTTGGTCGGACCAGGTTCGGGAGTGGGCATGGCAGGTCTCGACGCCTTCGTGCGGCGGTCGATGAGCGTGAGCGGCGAGATCGTCGCGCACATCGAGACGCTGATCAGCAACGGCTCGCTGGTCCCCGGCGCGAAGCTGCCCGCCGAGCGGGAGCTGGCCAGGGCACTCAACGTGTCCCGGGTCTCGCTGCGCGAGGCGATGCACGAGCTCGAGGCGAAGCGGGTGGTCGAGCGGCGGCCCGGCCGGGGCACCACGGTGCTGCAGCGGTCCGCGCACGTCCAGACCTTGTACGACGAGCTCTCCGAGTCCGAGCGGACGCTGCGCGATGTCGCCGAGCTCCGGGAGACCATCGAGCCGAGGTTTGCCGAGCTCGCGGCGGTCAGGGCCACCCCGGGAACAATCTTCGCGTTGGATCGCGTGCTGGACCGCAGTGCCGGTGAGCTGCCGGTGGCCGACTCGGTGGAGGCCGACATCAGCTTCCACATGTTGCTGGCGCAGGCCTCGCAGAATCCGCTGATGGTCGCGTTGATCTCTCTCGCCAATGAGTGGACCGGCTCTGTCCGCGCCTACTCGCACCAGACGGCGACCGGCCGGCGGCGGTCGCACAACGGCCACCAGCTGATCCTCGAAGCGGTGCGCCGCGGCAACGGCGCCGACGCGCGCGACGCGATGCTGGCCCACCTCGCCGATGTCGCCGACCTCACCCGAGGTGCCTGTCCGTCGTTCTGACGGCCGTCCTACGACCGGGAAGCGGGAAGAGCGTTGAAGCACTGGTTATGTCGTGAGCTATGGCGTGCACGTGTCGGCCGCAGGGCACAGGCGATGATCGCTGTCGTTGCGACGCTCACGATCGTGGTGACCGGGTGTGGGGCGCCCAGCACCGGCGTGTCCGCCGACGGCAACGACACGTTCACCCTCGTGCTGCCCTGGTACGCCGACCCGGAAGGTGGCGGGTTCTTCGCCGCGCAGACCGAGGGGCTGTACCGGACCAGCAAGCTGGATGTGACGCTGCAGCCCGGGGGTCCGCAGGTCTCCGCCACCCAGTTGGTGGCCACCGGTCGGGCCCAGGTCGGGTTCACCGACGCGGCCGGGATCGTGCAGGCGCGGGCGCAGGGCATCCCGGTGGTGGCCATCGGCGCGCTCTACCAGGACAACCCGGTCGGCGTGATGGTGCACGCGGATTCCGGCATCAAGTCCTTCGCCCAGATGGCCGGCCTGACCTGGGTGGTGCAGGCGGGCCAGCTCGGGCCGGAGTGGATCCGGAAGACCACCGGGGTGGCGTTCCAGACCCAGCAGTACCAGGGATCGATCGCCAACTTCCTCAACGACGACCGGCTGGTCCAGCAGGGGTGGCCGACCAACGAGGCCTTCCAGGCGAAACAGGCCGGCGTCGGGGTCACCTTCATCCCGTTCTCCAGCTCCGGGTTCAACCCGTACAACGACGTCTTCTTCACCTCCGAGTCCTACCTCGCCTCGCACCGCGACCAGCTGAGGCGATTCCTCGCCGCGAGCATGCAGGGTTGGCAGGACTACCTGGGCAAACTGCCGGTGGCGCAGGCGGCGAACCAGGCGCTGCTCGCGGCGAACAACCAGCAGACCGCGCAGAGCGTCTGGTACGCGTGGGACAAGCAGCGCCCGTACGTCGTCGCGGGTGACGGCGCCGCCAAGCTCGGCGCGATGACGGCGCAGCGCTGGAGCACCTTCCTCGACCAGATGCAGCAGCTGGGCCAGCTGCCCAAACGACCGGCGTTGACCGAGGTGTTCGTCGACTCGCTGCTGCCCGCGATCGGTGCGCCGAGCGAGCTGCCGCCGCCGCCGTCCGGGTCCTACTGAGGTGGGCGGGCAGGTGACCGCCGGCCCGGCGGCGGTCGGGGCCGGGGCCGGGACTGGCGTCGGGGTCGGGGCTTCCGAGCTGGTCGAGTTCATCGGGGCGGACAAGGTCTTCGGCAACGGGTTCCGCGCGCTGGACCCGGTCGATCTCGCCCTGGCGAGGTCCGAGATCACGGTGCTGGTGGGGCCCTCCGGGTGCGGCAAGACCACCCTGCTGCGGATGGCGGCCGGGTTGACCGCGCCGAGCAGCGGGCGGCTCGTGCGGCGCACCGACAGATGTCCTACGTGTTCCAGGACCCGACCCTGCTGGCCTGGCGGTCGGTCCAGGCCAACGTCGAGCTGGTGGCCCGGCTGCAGGGGGTGCCCCGCGCCGTGCGGCGGGACCGGGCCCGGGCGGCCATCGAGATGGTCGGGCTGACCGGGTTCGAGAAGGCCTATCCGAGGGAGCTCTCCGGCGGTATGCGGATGCGGGTCTCGCTGGCCCGCTCGGTGACCAGCGAGCCGGAGCTGCTGCTGATGGACGAGCCGTTCGCCGCGCTGGACGAGTTCAACCGGGAGAAGATGGGCGCCGAGCTGCTGCACCTGTGGCGGCTGCGTGGCCTCACCGTTCTGTTCATCACGCACTCCATCTCCGAGGCGGTCCGGCTCGGTCACCAGATCGCCGTGCTGGGCAGCCACCCGGGGCACCTGGTCCGGGTGTTCCGTTCGCCCAGCCCACCGCCGGCCGAGGCGACCGCGGCGCGCGACGACGCCGCCCTGCGCGAGCTGCGCATCCAGATCTCCGAGATGTTGGGCGGTGCCCGGATATGACCCGGTCCGCCGCACCCGGGCCGGGGACCCAGCCGCCGGCCGCGCGGACCCCGGCCGGCGCGTCGGCCGTCGGCGGGTCGGCGCCGCTCCCGGGGGTCGCCGGGACGCGGGCGCAGCGCCGGGCCAGGCTGCGCTGGGCGGTGCTGCCGCCGGTCGGTGCACTGCTGCTCGGGCTCGCGGGATGGCAGCTGGTCATCACACTGTTCGGCATCCCCGGCTACCTGCTGCCCTCGCCGGCCACCATGCTGCGCACCGTGGCCGCCGAGCTGACCACGATCGGCACGCCGACCTGGGTGACCATGCGGGAGGCCTACGTCGGGTTCCTGCTGGCCGGCGTCGGGGGCGTCCTGGCCGGCCTGGTGATGTCCCGTTGGCGGTTGCTGGAGCGCGGCCTCTACCCGTACCTGATCATCCTGCAGACCGTCCCGATCGTCGCCATCGCGCCGCTGTTCGTGGTCTGGCTGGGCCCTGGCGCGGTGACGAACACCGTGGTGGCGGCCATGATCGCGCTGTTCCCGGTGGCGGCGAACACGCTGGCCGGCCTCAAGTCCACCGATCGCAACCTGGTCCAGCTCTACACCATGGCAGGCGCCTCGCCGCTGGTCCGGCTGCTGTCACTGCGGCTGCCCGGCGCGCTGCCGGCCATCCTGACCGGCCTGCGGGTGGCGGCCGGTGCCGCGGTGATCGGCGCGATCGTCGGCGAGTTCGTCGCGGGGGTGGGTGGCGGCCAGGGCGGGCTCGGCTACGTGATCACCGAGAGCGCGGTGCAGCTGCGGACCCCGGAGCTGTTTCTCGCCGTGCTCGGCGCCTGCCTGGTGTCGCTGCTGCTGTTCGGCGCGGTGGTACTGGTGGAGCGCCGGCTGCTCGGGCGCTGGCACGAGTCGGCACTGCCGGCCGAGGAGTGAGCCGGGGCGCCTGACTCCGCGTTCCTGAGCGCTCACCGGAAGTGATCACTCCGTCGCTCGGCGTGTTGACCGGGTGGTGAGCCGAACCTCGGGCAGTATCGGTGCGCTTGTGGTGGGTCGTACCGCGCGGTCCGCTGGTCGGCGGTGCCTGTGCCGGTTCCCGGGCCGCACCGATGCTTGTTGGAGTCGATGATCATGTCTGGCACGGTGCGCGGTTCTCGGGTTCGCGGTGGGCGTCGCGGCCGTGGCTCGGTGGTGTGGTCG
Organism: Pseudonocardia sp.; assembly: GCA_036009565.1. Taxonomy (GTDB): domain Bacteria; phylum Actinomycetota; class Actinomycetes; order Mycobacteriales; family Pseudonocardiaceae; genus Pseudonocardia. The sequence goes on from DASYLM010000141.1 coordinate 16,422, forward strand.
AGGTGCGCCGCCGGTGTGCTGGCTGTCGCGCTGGCCACCGGTTGCGGGTTCGCGGCCAGTTGGGTGGTGTCGCCGGCGCCCGGCCACGTGGTGATCACGCCGGCGGTGGCGATCAACGCGCCGGCGAGCTCGGGCACCGCCACGCTGGCCTTGCCGAGGGCCGGTGACGCCCGCTCGGCGCTGGCGAAACTGCCGGTGAAGGGCCCGGCACCACTGACCGGGTACGCCAGGACCCAGTTCGGGCCGGCCTGGGCGGACGTCGACCGCAGCGGCTGCGACCAGCGCAACCAGGTCCTGGCCCGTGACATGACCGAGGTCAGGCTGCGGCCCGGCTCGCGCTGCGTGGTGGCCAGCGGGCGGCTGATGGACCCGTACACCGGCAAGCAGATCAACTTCGTCCGCGGCCAGGACACCAGTACGGCGGTGCAGATCGACCATGTGGTGGCGCTGGCCGACGCCTGGCGCACCGGCGCGCAGCAGCTCGACCAGCAGACCCGCGCGCAGCTGGCCGGCGACCTGCTGGAGCTGTTGGCGGTGGACGGACCGGCGAACGAGGCCAAGCGGGACCGGGATGCCGCCGCCTGGCTGCCGGCCAACAAGTCGTACCGCTGCCGCTACGTCGCCCGCCAGGTCGCGGTGAAGACCAAGTACCGGCTCTGGGTGATCCCGGCCGAGCGCGACGCGATGGACCGGGTGCTCGCCACCTGCCCGTCGATGCCGCTGCCGTCCGCCTGACCGGCGAGCGGCTGACGGAATCCGCGACTCGCGCTGACGGAATCCGCGACTCGCGCTGATGGAATCCGCGACTCGCGGGGTCAGCGGTTGCGCCAGCGGGGGGTGCGTTTCTGGGCGAAGGCGGTGAGGCCCTCGATCAGGTCCTCGCTGACCATGATGTCGTCGAGTGCGGTGGACGGGTGGTTGACCGCGTCCACGGTGTCGGTGATGCCGTCGGTCTCGGCCATGATCTGCAGGGACGCGCGCACCGAGGTCGGCGAGCCGGCGAGGATCTCCCCGGCCAGCGCGCGGGCGGCCGGCAGTGCCCCGCCGGCCTCGGTGACCCGGTTGACCAGCCCGTAGTCCAGGGCCTGCGCGGCGCTGATCCGGCGGCCGGTGAGGATCAGCTCGGTGGCCAGCTTCTGCGGGATCGCCCTGGGTAGCCGGACCAGGCCGCCGGCGCCGGCGACCAGGCCGACCCGGACCTCGCCGAGCGCGAACTGGGCGGTCGAGTCGGCGACCACGAGGTGACACGCCAGCGCGATCTCGCAGCCGCCGCCCATCGCGTAGCCGTTCACCGCCGCGATCACCGGCTTGGTCATCCCGCGCCGCGCGGTGAGGCCGGCGAACCCGTTCTTGGGCACCCACGTCGGCTTGCCGGCGGCGGTGTAGCCCAGGTCGTTGCCGGCCGAGAATGCCCTGTCGCCGGCGCCGGTGAGGATGGCCACCCACAGGTCGGGGTCGGCGAAGAACGCGTCGAACACCTCGTCCAGCTCGTCGTTGGCGGGCGGGTGCAGGGCGTTGCGCGCGTCGGGCCGGTTGATGGTGACCTCCAGCAGGTGGCCGTCCCGGCGGACCAGCACGTGCTCGTAGGCCTCGCGCAGCACTGGTGGGCGGGGCGGGAAGAGCTGGTCCATCCGCGCCGCGGCGGTGCTGACCCGGTTGCCCCGGCCGAACGAGCGGACGTACACCCGGGCGCCGAGCGGGTCACCGTCGCCGAGCAGCGCGAGCATGTCGTCGTCGCCGGGCGCGGTGCTGGCGATGAAGCGGCGGCCGTCCCGCTCGAGGCGGCCGATCACGATGCCGGCCCGCGAGCCGCCGTGGTGCGTGACGGTGTAGGTCTCCACGGTGCCCCAGCCATCGGCGTGCTGAGCGAGCTCGACCGTCGGCCAGCTGTCGATCTCGGCCTGCAGCGCGGCGGCCCGGCTGGCCGGCCACGGGGTCGGCGTCGTGGAGTAGACGCCGGCGGAGTACTTGCTCAGGATGCCGCCGTTGGCGCCGACCAGCCCGAAGCTGCCCGGCGCCGCCCGCAGCCGGTGCACGGTCTCCGCGATGGCGTGCATCGAGTAGTTGTTGCCGGCGCCGCCGAAGAACGGCAGCCCGCCGGTGAGGGTCAGCGGGCGCGACTCGGTGGCGGTCAGGCCGATGCCCTCGGCGACGTTGGACACGGCGATCGGGAAGCAGCTGTACAGATCGACCGTGGCCAGCTCGTCGGCACCGATCCCGGCCAGCTCCAGTGCGTGTTGCGCGGCGAGCACCGAGGCCGGGCCGGCACCCAGGTCGATGCGCTCCAGCAGGGACTGCTCGCGCAGGTCGGCGAACCCGTGCAGGAACACCCAGCGGTCCTCCGCGATGCCCAGGCGGCGGGCGGCGGCCACCGACATGAGCACCGCCGCGGCGCCCTGGTTGACCTGGTCCCGGGCCACCAGGTAGCGGGTGTACGGGTCGGCGATCGGGCGGTTCGCCTCGCTGGGGGTGCTCAGCTCGGCGGCGTCGCGCTCGGTGGGCGCCGCCGCGTGCGGGTTGGCCGCCGCGACAGTGGTGAACGGCGCGAACAGCTCGCCCATGCCGGCCGCGTACTCCCCGCGGGACTGCTTGAGCCGGCCCCGGCGGGCGTTCTCGCACAGCGCGTACTGCGACGGCGCGTCGACCAGCCCGTGCGCCACCTGGTGCCGGGTCACCAGGCCGGCGATGCCGAAGCCGCGGTCCTCAAGGTCGCCGTCCACGTGCTCGGTGAAGTCGGGCCTGTCCTCGGCGCCGGACAGGTGCCGGACCGTGGAGATCGCCTCCGAACCGAAGATCAGCACCACCTCCGCGGTGCCGGCCGCGATCCCCGCGCCCAGCTCGTTGACCAGGTGCTGGGGACCCTGGCCGCCGGCGACCTCCAGGATGGCGCGGGCCGGGTCGGCGCCGAGGCGCCGGGCGACCGAGCGCGGGTAGTTGTCGGAGCGGCCGAGCGGCGCGGTCGCCACCGGCGTGGAGATCTCGAACTGGCGGACGCCCGCGACCGTGTCGATGGCGGCGGCGAGCGCGGCCGGCTCGGCGCCGGTGTCCTCGAGTGCTGCCGCGGCCGCTGCCGCGGCCAGCTCGACGGCGGAAAGACGCCGGTAGCCGGGGTCGTCGAGGCGCTCGGAGGCCTGCCCCACGCCGACCAGAACCGGGGTCCGGGGATCGAGGTCGGAACTGCTCGCCATGCGGGCCTCGCTTTACTAGACGCGCCTTACTAGACGACAGTCGTCTGAAATCGGAAACTATCCGGTACGGCAACCGTCCGCAACCGGCCGCCTCAGTCGCCGCCTCAGTCGCGCAGGACCGAGCGGAGCAGGAAGTCGACGAGCCGGTTGGCGTAGCCGTCGACGTCGGCGGCGAGCTGTTCGCGCAGCTGGGTCGGCGTGGTGATGGCGTGCATCAGGACGCCGCCGCACAGCGTGTCCAGCAGCAGGGTCACCGAGGTGTCGGCCGGCACGTCGCCCCGCCGGATGCCCCGGCGCACCATCGCGCGGGCGGCAAGCACCTGCGACTCGCGCAGCACGGCCCAGCGCTGCGCCACCTCGGGGATGCTGGCCGCCTCCACGCCCAGCCTCAGCACCGCCGGGTGGGTGTCGCCCACGTGCAGTTCGAACAGCTGGCGGGCCAGGTGGACCAGGTCGCCGCGCAGGGTGCCGGTGTCCGCATCCGCCACGTTCGCCACCCGGGCGGTCAGTGCGTCGCCCAGCAGCTGCTCCTTCGTCTGCCAGCGCAGGTAGATCGACGCCTTGCCGACGCCGGCCCGCCGTGCGACCGCCTCGAGGCTGAACCCGGCCCAGCCCGACTCGCCGAACACCTCGACGGCGGCTTGGGTGATCCGCCGGTCGACCCCGGGGTCGCGCGGCCGCCCGGTGGGCGTGCTGGCGATCGTCATCGGGGTCTCCGGATCCAGCGGGGGCGTGCGTGGCGGCTTACTAGACGGTTGGCGTCACTATAGCGGTTGCGGATTCTCGCTGTTTCGAACAAGTTGTATGTTTGGGCGTACGGTGCGTGATTCGCAACTTACCGAGGGGTCAGGTGCGGTGAAGGCTCGATCGCTTGTCTTCGACCTGTTCGGTGACTACCTCAGGTACTCGGGAGGTGCGGTCCGGCTGCGCGGCCTGATTGCGCTGATGGGCTGCTTCGGGGTGGCCGAGACGACGGTGCGGGTGGTGGTCACCCGGCTTCGCGCGGAGGGGTGGCTGCACAGCAGGCGGGACGGCCGGGAGACCACCTACCTGCTCACCGACGAGGCCTGGCGGCTGCTCGACGAGGGCCGGTCACGCATCTTCGACCGGGCCGCCGGGCCCTGGGACGG